>JAWWBL010000007.1:0-38171 GCA_033720975.1 Acidimicrobiia bacterium
CGACGCCACCTCTCTGGCTCAGCTCGAGCGGGGACGACGCGTGGTCGAGGTGCTCAAGCAGCCCCAGTTTGCGCCGGTCCCGGTCGAGGAGCAGGTGCTTGCCCTTTACGCGGTCACCGAAGGTCACATGGATGATGTCGCCGTCGGAGACGTGAGACGGTTCGAAAAAGAGCTCAGGGGGTTTTTCAAGGCCCGCCACTCCGACGTCCTCACCGGTATCGCCGTGAGCGGCAAATTGCCGGAGGGCGATGAGCTGGCAGAAGGCATCACTGCTTTCAAGGAGACCTTCGAAGGCTCCCGGGCCGAGGAATAGGGCCCACCAATGGCGAGCGCGCAGCTTCGAGACACCACACGACGCATCAAGAGCGTCGAGGCGACAAAGAAGATCACGCGCGCCATGGAGCTGATCGCGGCGAGCCGCATCCCGAAGGCGCAGGCTCGCGTCCAGGGGTCCAAGCCTTACACCTCAAAGCTCATCGAGGTCATCGAGAACGTCGGTGCGGCCGGTACCGGGACGTCACACATGTTGCTCGAGCGTCGTGATCCAAGGACATACGGGGTGCTGATCGTTGCCTCAGACCGGGGTCTCGCCGGCGCCTACGCATCCAACATCATCAGGATGGCGGAGATCCGCATGCGCGAGCTCGAGCGGGGTGGCAAGGACGTGGTCATCTTCGCGGTTGGCAAGAAGGCCCAGAGTTACTTCCGCTATCGGGGATACCGGATCGAGAGGTCGTTTCTGGGTGTGACCGACACCCCCGGGTACGGCGACGCCAGGGCCATCGCCAACACTGTGATGGGCGCCTACGCCGATCGCCGGATCGATGTGCTCGAAGCTTTCTATACGAGGTTCCAGTCGGCGCTCACCCAGGTGCCGACTCGCCTCGAACTGCTTCCCATCACACCACCTGAGGCGGAGGGTGAGGAGGTGAGACCGTCGTATGAGTTCGAGCCTTCACCCGACGAGATCCTCTCCCGGCTGCTGCCTTCCTATGTGGAAGCGGTCATCTTCAACATGCTCCTCGAGGCTTCGGCCTCTGAGCACAGTGCCCGTAGACGGGCGATGAAGGCGGCGACTGACAACGCCGAGGAGCTGATCAAGACCCTGACAGTCCAGAAGAACAGGGCGAGGCAGGCCGAGATCACCACCGCCATCACAGAGATCGTTGGCGGGGCAGAAGCTTTGGCGGAGTCGCGATGACCCGCCCGGAAAATCTGAGACAAGACATTGGAGCTGACAATGAGTGACGCGAAAGCGGTAGGCCGGATCGTCAAAGTGGCCGGTCCGGTGGTGGACGTCGAGTTTCCACCGGACAGCCTTCCCGAGATCCTCAATGCGATCGAGGTCAACTTCACCCTCGGTGGTGAGGACAAGACTGTCATCGCCGAGGTCGCCCAGCACTTGGGTGGATCGAAAGTCAGGGCTATCGCGCTGGCTCCGACCGACGGTATGACGCGTGGTGCGGAGGTGGTCGACACCGGAGGGCCTATTACCGTCCCGGTGGGGGACCAGACCCTTGGACACATCTTCAATGTCTGGGGCGAGTCGCTCGACGCCCCTGACGAGGACTTCTCCGACCCTCGCTGGCCCATCCACCGCACGCCGCCCGCTTTTGAGGAGGTCGAGCCGCAGAAAACGGTCTTCGAGACTGGCATCAAGGTCCTCGACCTCATCTGCCCCTATCTGCAGGGGGGCAAGATCGGGCTGTTCGGAGGTGCCGGAGTAGGCAAGACCGTGCTCATTCAGGAGATGATCAACAGGGTCGCCACCCAACACGGTGGTGTCTCCGTGTTCGCCGGAGTCGGCGAGCGCACCCGTGAAGGGAACGACTTGTTCCTCGAGATGCAGGAGTCCGGGGTCATCGACAAGGCCGCGCTGACGTTCGGGCAGATGGACGAGCCGCCGGGGGTGCGCCTGCGGGTGGCCCTGTCCGCGCTGACCATGGCCGAGTACTTCCGCGATGTCCAGCAACAGGACGTGCTGCTGTTCATCGACAACATCTTCAGATTCACCCAGGCGGGCTCCGAGGTCTCCACGCTGTTGGGCCGTATGCCCTCCGAGGTCGGCTATCAGCCGAATCTCGCCGAGGAAATGGGCTTCCTCCAGGAGAGGATCACGTCGCTCAAGGGCCGATCGATCACCTCGCTCCAGGCCATCTATGTGCCTGCGGACGACATAACAGATCCTGCGCCCCATACTGCGTTTGCCCACCTCGACGCCACGACGGTGCTCTCACGGCCGCTGACCGCGCTCGGCATTTACCCGGCAGTCGATCCGCTCGACTCCACGAGCCGAGCCCTGGACCCACAGATCGTCGGTGAGGATCACTATTTCGTCGCCACCGAAGTGCAGCGGATCCTCCAGAGGTACAAGGACCTCCAGGACATCATTGCCATCCTCGGGATCGACGAGCTCTCCGAGGAGGACAAGCTGGTCGTGGGTCGTGCCCGCAGGATGCAGCGGTTCCTGGCACAGCCCATGTTCGTGGCCGAGCAATTCACCGGACAATCCGGCATTTACACGCCGCTGGAGGAGACGATCGCTTCGTTCAAGGCGGTCATCGACGGTGAGATGGACCAGTTTCCGGAGCAGGCCTTCTACATGGTCGGAGGTCGTGAGGACGTCGAGCGCAAAGCCGCCGACATGTCCCAGGACGCGGCCTGATGGCGACGTTTCAGGTCGACGTGGTCTCGCCTGAGGCGACCGTGTGGAGCGGCGAGGCGACCATCGTCATAGCCCGCACCGCAGATGGGGAGCTCGGGATAATGGCGGACCACCAGCCGCTCATGGGGTCACTGGCTACCGGCGCGATCGAGATCGAGTCGGAGACCGGTGATCGGACCACGATCGGAGTTCACGGGGGTTTCCTCCAGGTGCTCGACAATCAGGTCACGTTTCTCACCGACCGAGCAGAGGTGGCCGCGAGCGCCGAGGCCGCGGCGGAGCTGGCGCAACAGCTCGCCGCCGAGGAGACTGAGGAGGCTTAGCCCCCTACCCTCCCCCGATGCCACGTTTCGCCGTTGCCGGGCCCAACACGTCCGTGACCGAAGCCGCGTCGGTGGCCGCACAATCCGGAGCCTCGATCGTTGATGTCGCGGTCGTCGCATCCCTGGTGGCCATGTGCACCGAGCCGGGGGTATGCGCGCCAGGGGGAGGTGGCTATCTCACGATCTCGGTTGCTGGCCAGGACCCCGTCGTGATCGACGGCTATGTCACGGCTCCGGGCCTCGGTCACGGTGGAGAGGTCTTTCATCGCACGGTGACGATGGAGTACGGGGGTGGCGTCACGACTCTGGTGGATGCCGGCTCCATCGCTGTGCCCGGGGCTTTCGCTGCGCTGGCGGAGGCGTCCCGGATGTTTGGGGCCATGCCCTGGAAGGATCTGATGGAGGTGGTGGCAAGCGTTGTCGAGGTTGGTTTCCCGTTGGGCCCGGCCGCACATCTCTATTTCCAGGACGCCGGTGAGCCGATTTACGCCAAGGATCCTGCCTCACGGGCTGCGCTCTTCAAGGGTGAACGACTCAGAGATATGGGTGACACGATCGTTTTCGAGGATCTGGCCGACTCGATTCGCCTGATTGGTGAGGAGGGTGCAGACGTCTTATACAAAGGAGACTTGGGCGCGGCGATAGTAGATGACCTCTCAGCGCGCGGAAGCATGCTCACTCGCGAGGACCTCGCTGAGTATGAGGTAGTGGTTCGTCGCCCCCTCGGGCTCGAGCTCGAGGGCTGGACTCTCAGCACGAATCCTCCACCGGCAGTCGGTGGCGTGATGCTCTGCGCTGCGCTGGGGATGATCAGCGGGACCGAAGGCCGTTTGAGCGGCTCCGTCTGGGGCAACGCCCTTCTCGCTGCGTTCCGAACCAGAGTCGAGCGCCTCGAGCCGGCCGCCGACCTGGCCGGCGAGTCCTTTCGACTGCTTGGTGAGATCGCGACCCGTTCACCGTCCACGATCGCGGTGTCAGTGGCGGCCGAGGACGGCTCTGCCGTTGCCACCTCCTTCTCCGCCGGCTACGGCTCGGGGATCATCCCGAAGGGAACCGGGCTCCTCATGAACAACTGCCTTGGTGAGATCGAGCTCACCCCAGGAGGGCTGGAGGCTCAGCCGCCGGGGCAACGGCTGCTCTCCAACATGGCGCCCGCGATCGTCCGCTCCGACGCAGGTGCGATTGCGCTTGCATCCCCTGGGGCTGACCGGATCACGTCGGCGCTGACGATCGCACTTGCGCGTGCCGTATTTGCCGGAGACGACCTGATGTCGGCCATTGAGCACCCACGAATCCACCCGGAATTGGCCGACGATGGTGACCGGTTCGCAGCAGAGCCCGGCCTGGATGCGTCTGGCTTGGAGCTACCCGTCCGCTGGTTCGATGCCCCCCACATGTACTTCGGTGGAGTCAACGGTGCCGCAACCCTCGATGGAGAGGTTCTGGCCCACGCCGACAGGCGGAGAACCGGGGCGGCGGTCGTCATCTGAACCGAGCCGGGCTCATTATGGCCGGGTCGGCACCGGCCTCGGCCAATGCAACCGGTATCGGCTCCCCGGACACCAGCGCCGCTAGCAGGGCCCCGCATGCTGGGGCAGTCTGTATACCGGTCCCGCCCTGGCCCACAAGCCAATAGAACCCCGAAGCCTGGGGATCCTCACCGATGACCATCTCGCGATCAGGTGCGAAGGTTCGAAGACCAACCCATGAGGCGTTCACGGTTCGGATCGACAGAGTGGTTGCCTCGCAGATGCGATCTATCGCGAGGGCGACGTCTTCCATCCTGGGACAAGGGTCCGTGGGCTCTGACGGCGTCTCTTCGCTCGGAGAGCACAGCAACTGCACCCCGTCCGGCTTGAAATAGAAGCGCTGCTCCGCGTCGGCCGTCAACGGCCACTTGGAGTAGCTGTGGTGGCCGGGGACCATGAAGGCGGTACGTCGCATGGGTTGGAGCCCAACGGGACTCACCCCGGCCAGGGAAGCGACACGGTCCCCCCAGGCTCCCGTCGCGTTGACGATCACATCGGCGGCGTAATCCCCATGTGGGGTTCGTGCCAGCCACCCGCTCCCAACCTGCGCGATGTCGATGACGGGGCTTGAAGTTTCGATGCTGGCGCCGTCTCGCCGGGCGAGCCTCACGAAGGCTTGGTGCAGCGCAGCAACGTCTATGTCGCTTGCTTCCGGCTCATAAACGCCTCCGGCGATGCGTTCCCTTCTGACCACGGGCAATAGCTCGGCCACACTTGCAGAGTCGATTACCTCGGATTCCGGTCCCGAGGCATGATCGTCCAACCGGTCCATCTGCCCCTCGGTGGCGATCCACAGGAGTCCCCTTGGAGATAGCAGCGGCCCATCGACCGAACCCGCCGGGGGTTGCTTCAGAAAACCGAGACTGGCCCGCGCGAGCGGCCGGACCCCTTCAGCTCCATAGTTGGCTACGAACACGGCCGCCGAGCGACCAGTGGTGTGATAGGCGAGGGAGCTCTCCATCTCGAGCAGGGTCACGCTGCCGTGAGCGGCAAGATTTGCAGCCGCGCTGACGCCCGCGATCCCTCCGCCGATGACAACGAAATCGGCTCTGATCACCCGAAACTACTCAGCACTCGAGCTCGGTCTCAGGCCCCGAGCATTGCGGCGAGATCATCAACCGTTTGCGAAAAGCCATCGGCGACTGCCTTACTGATGGCCCCGAAGAACATCCCCGAGAGAAAGGATGCGCTGGTGATCTCCAGCGACACTGTGAGATTTGTCCCCATCGGCGCTTCGTTCAACTCGACGCTGATGTGGCCTTTGACCTGGTTGTTGGCTATGTCCCACGACATAGTCCTCCCTTCGTCCCGGACGCGCGGAGACGCCTTGCCCTCATATCGGGTGCCTCCGACCACCGTGTCGAACGAGAAGCCCCGCAGCCGCCCTCCGTCGTCGATCACAGGCTGACGGACACGCTCAACTCCCGGGATGGCGCTCCAGGTCTCGGGTTGGTCGAGGGCTGCCCACACCTCGGCTGTGGGTGCTTCGACGAGCGCGGCATGACGAAAACTGGCGGTCGGCACACGCGGAATCTACCGGGTGGGCCACACCGGAGGCACCCCAGTCGCCCAGTTAAACCCCCGTGTTAACGGCGTCGATGCCCGTAACCTCGCCGCTCGCATGCTGATTGCCCGAGACCTTCGCATTGAAGCCGGCACCAGGGTTCTCCTCGATGGTGCCGACTTCGCTGTGCAGTCGGGCGACCGGATAGGTCTGGTAGGTCGCAATGGAGCCGGCAAGACGACCCTGATCAGGACATTGATGGGGGAGATCGAGCCGGCCCGGGGCACGATCCTCAAGTCGGGGACGGTCGGCTACTTCTCCCAGGAGGCCGCCCTTCCCGACCTCGAGCATCCCGAGGCCTCGGCTCTGGAGCGCATTCTGATGGCTCGAGAGATAGGTGCGTTGCAGCGCGACATCGAGGACGCGAGAGAACGGCTCGAGCATCTCGAGGGTGCGGACAGAGACCGAGGGATTGCCCGGTTCTCGCGTCTCCACGATGAATTCGAGTCGAAAGGGGGGATAGTCGCCGAGGCCGAGGCCAAGCGGATCGCGGCTGCTGTCGGGATCGGCAACGACGAGCTTGCGCAGTCGGTTCGAACGATGTCCGGCGGGCAGCGTCGGCGCGTAGAGCTGGCACGGATCCTGTTTGCCGAGACCGACATCCTCCTGCTCGACGAGCCCACGAACCACCTGGACTTGGACGCAAAGGCGTGGCTGATCGAATACCTGAGCACGTACCCAGGGGGGATGCTGGTGGTATCTCACGACCTGCCTCTTCTCGACGAGGCGATCACATCGGTGCTGGCCCTGGAGAACGGTCAGATCGACGCGTACCGGGGCAACTACTCCAACTATCTGGTCGAGCGGGATCGTCGACGGGAGCAGAGAATGCGCGAGCGCCGGCACCAGGACGAGGCAATCGCGCGGCTGGAGGAGAACATCCGGCGATTCAAGGGCACTACCGAGAAGATGGCCAAGGTGGCTCGTGCGATGGAGACCCGGGTCGATCGCATGAAGAGGGAGCTGGTCGAGATCCAGAAGACTGGGAAGAAGGTGAAGGTCACCTTCCCGCAGCCAGAGAGGTCGGGTCGGGTTCCACTGGCGGCGAGCGGCCTCGCCAAAGCCTTTGGTGACAATCTCGTCTTTGTCGACGTCGAGTTCGCAGTGGAGCGTGGGGAGCGCATGCTTCTGATCGGCTTGAACGGTGCCGGCAAGACGACACTGCTCAGGATCCTCGCGGGGCTCGAGACGGCTGACCTCGGCGAAGTGTCACTGGGACACGAGGCAAGGCTCGGTTACTACGCCCAGGAGCACGAGCAGATCGAGCCTGGGGTCTCTGTGTTTGACCACATGCGCCGGGCCACCGAGCTCAACGACTACGAGATAAGAACTCTGCTCGGCCACTTCCTGCTGGCGGACAAGATAGGCCAGGACGCCGGGACCCTCTCAGGGGGCGAGAAGACCAAGCTCGCCCTTGTGATGCTTGTTGCGTCCCGGCCAAACGTGCTCCTCCTCGATGAGCCGACCAACAACCTGGACCCTCAGGCCAAGGAGGCGCTGCTCGACGCCTTGACCCTTTACGAGGGCACAGTGGTGATGGTCAGCCACGACACAGATTTCGTGGCCCAACTGATGCCCGATCGAGCGGTTCTGATGCCCGATGGCGAGATGAGGTTCTTCGACGAGGAGCTGCTCGACCTGGTTGCCCTCGCCTAGAGAAGTGCCGAGGGAAGCGCGCCTAGAGTCCGCCCCACTCAACGAAAGGCGTGAATGACTCTCGATGTCGGAAGAGCGGTGGGGAGGACTTTCCGGTTCTACGCCCGTCTCTTTGGGGTCTTGTTCCCGGTGGCCTTGCTGATCAACGCGATCCTGTCCTTCGCCTTTTCGGGCGTTGAGATCGAGCAAAACGACCTGTCCCAGCTCTTCATGATCGTGATCTTGGCCGTTGTCGTTTCGATGATGGGTGCCTCGCTCGTCACGGCAGTCTCGATCTTCGCGGTCGAGGACATCCAAGACGGTGAGCGTGATCTCTCTTTCGGTGACTTGATTTCGTCGGGAGTGACGGTGATTGGCCCGGTAATCGCGGTTTCGCTGTTGGCTGCCGTTGGAGTCGCCGTCGGGATCATTGCTCTGGTGATCCCAGGTCTTCTCGCCCTCACATGGTGGGCCGCCGTCGTGCCCTCGGTCGTGATCGAACGGACCGGCGTATTTGGGGCATTCACGAGGAGCGTCAAGCTTGTGAGCGGCAAGGCATGGAGCGTCTTCGGTTACGGCCTGATCATGGTCGTGGTGCTGCTGGTGGCGAATTTGGTGTTGGACAAAGTGGTAGGACCGATCGTTGTCGACCTCATAGGTCCGCTTGCCGCCGACGTCGTTCTTGGATCGGTGACTACTCCTTTCGTGGCCGTCGGGTACGCGGTGCTCTATTTCGAGCTCAGGCGAATCGAAGTGGGAGCAGCCATCTTGGATGACCCGTGGACAGGCGGCACCCCCCGGTGAAACTGAGCCGTGATGTATCTTTTGGTGCGCGTATCGAGGTGATCTGAGTTGGACCCGGTTGCTGCTGTCGTAGTTGCACTTGTTCTCGCGGGAGTGGCGATCGGCGCGTATCTCGCCGGCCGACGATCTTCAGCGAGATCGAGCAGCGCAACGAGCGAGCAGAAGCGGCTCGAGGAGTACGAGTTCTATCCGTTCTCGGTCAACCCCGATGGCCATGTCGAGTTCAACCCTGAGGCCTTCAACCGGGCGGTGGCGAACTTCCTCGACGAGCGCAATGAGAGGGCCGCCGGCGAGCTCGTTGTGATCGGGGAGCAGAACCTGGTTCGTGAGACTTTCACGGCATCCGACCTGGCCCGATACAAGAGGCTGTACGAGGAGTACGACGGAGACAGCATCGTCAATGACAACGACCGCTACCTGGAGAACTTCCGGCGCCTGGTGAGTCAGCTGGGCCGGTCGGTAAAGGGCACGGGAATCGAGATCCTGCTTCACAACTTGGTCAATCCGTCTCGGTCTCTCGTCGCGATCGAAAACGGAGAGGTCACCGGCCGATCGGTGGGAAGCGGCGCCACGAATTTGGTGCTCGACTTGAAGACCCGACGTCAGAGAGGCGAGGACAAGGTGAACTACGAGCTGAACATCGGCTCCCGCCAATTCAAGTGCACCACTGTGCCCATCTTCCGGCCGGACTACGGCCTGGTCGGAGCGGTTTGCGTCAACGTCGACACTCACTTCCTACGCGAGGCGGTCATGGGTGACGAGGACCGTCTGCTGGCGTTCGTGGACAACCTCCTTCGAACCGACTTCCAACTCGATGAGAACATCCTGTCTCCCGACGAGTACCAGGCAGCCCTTCGAGGAAAGAGGCACTTCCTCGACGAGTCGATCCGGGCCGGCGGATCGAGGGCGGCGGAGCGCCGGCTGGCGGCCATCTTCTTCTCCGACGTCGTCGGTTACACGTCGATGATGGGCGAAGACGAGTCCAAGGCGATCGAGATCATGACGGCCAACGAGGAGATTCATCGCATGGCCCTCGCCCGCCATGGCGGTCGCATCCTGAAGATGCTGGGCGACGGGATTCTCGCCAGTTTCGATTCGGTCTCGGGGGCGGTGGCCGCTGCTCGGCATATCCGGGACGATGTGGCCCGCGATGGCCGGTTCCGGGTTCGTGTCGGCATCCACCTCGGGGAGGTGGTCCACGAGGGATCAGACGTCCACGGCGATGGTGTCAACATCGCCTCGCGCATCCAAGAGGAGATGGAGCCGGGAGGTGTGGGCTTCTCCAAGGTGGTGTACGACAACATAAGGAACAAGGACGGGTTCGATGTGATCTCCTTGGGGGAGCGCCACTTGAAGAACGTCGACACCCCGATGACCTTGTACGCCCTCAATTAAGTGTCGCGAACCCAGATGGCTAGCTGCTCTTTCCGGGTGAGCCGAGAGACTTGAAGGGAGTCCGGATGGCACGGTTCGATTACGAGGGGTTCGCCGAGCATCTCCTTGCGGACCCAAACCTGAGCATGTCCCGAGCGGGCACGGTGTTTGGTGAGATCCAGGGTGTGCCGGCACATGTGGGTGTGGGCACCGATGACAGCGGCAACGCCTTCCTAGCAGTGATCGTCGGGACCAGGTCTGAGGAGGCGGGGGAGATGGTCAAGAAGGCTTGGGTTGCCTCCGACGAGCAACTGCGGAGGTCCCACGTGGAAGTTCAGCCTGTAGGGGCTCTGGCCCGGATTCCCGTGGGCAAGGCGGCCAAACAGGGTTTCGACGGCCTCGAGTCTCGGGTGCGGGAACTGGCCCGCGTGGCTGCCTCGGTGCCCAACGCAACGCCTTCACGATCCCCGGGAGCCCGTGCGGCTCTCGTCAACGACATCCCCATGTTCCTCACGGAGGCCGAGGCAGGAGACCTCCGCGTGGAGTCCAGCGCTGCTGCCCACGAGTACGCCGAGCTGAGGCCGAAATACTTGCGAGGAATCCTGTTCGGGCTCATCGGGGCCCTGGTCAGTGCGGCAGTCTGGGCGGCCATCGGCTTCTATCTGGATTGGTCAGGGTGGATAATCGCAATCGGTGCAGGCTTGCTGATTGGCTTTTTCACAGTCTTGGGCGCTGGAAAGCCGACCCGAGGGGTCCAGGTGATCATTGCCGTGATGACCATTGTCGCTGTGGTCCTGGGGGACCTCTCGGTTGTCGCTCTCGTTGTTCAGGAGGACACGGGCGTATTCGATCTCGCCATTTCCGCCGATGTGTACTCCGCGGTGCTTCGGGAAGATCTCGGTTTCGCATTCTTCACCCTCGGCGCCGCCCTCGTGGGCGCATGGTTCGGATCGCGGACCGGCAAGCCGGTCGATGTGGAGACTGAGGTCGAGCTGGCCCCGCCGCGTTGATCACCCAGGGCTGAGCCTTTCACCCCGATACCAACGAACGTTCGTTGGGGTTACAATGGCGCGCATGTCGGAACCAGATAGCAGCGCCAAGCGCTTTCAGGAGCTGCTCGACGCTGAGGCCAAGGTGGAGCCGAGCGACTGGATGCCAGAGGGCTACCGCAAGACCCTCATACGCCAGATCGCCCAACATGCCCATTCCGAGGTCATCGGTATGCAGCCCGAAGGGAATTGGATCACCCGCGCCCCGTCGTTGCACCGGAAGGCGATTCTCATGGCCAAGGTTCAAGACGAGGCCGGCCATGGTCTCTACCTCTACGCAGCCGCGGAGACGCTGGGGGTCCGGCGAGACGAGCTCCAAGAGCTGCTTCATCAAGGCAGGCACAAGTACTCGTCGATCTTCAATTACCCGACGCTGTCGTGGGCCGATATCGGTGCCATTGGATGGCTGGTGGACGGTGCTGCAATCACCAACCAGGTGATGCTCACCCGCTGCTCCTATGGCCCCTACGCCCGGGCGATGGTCCGGATCTGCAAGGAGGAGTCCTTTCACCAGCGCCAGGGTTATGAGCTGTTGATTCGGCTGTGCCAGGGCTCGGCCGATCAGAAGGCAATGGCCCAGGATGCTCTGAACAGGTGGTGGTGGCCGTCGCTGATGATGTTCGGGCCCCACGACTCGGAATCGACCCACACCGAGCAGTCCATGGCCTGGAAGATAAAGCGGGTGAGTAACGACGACCTGAGACAGCAGTTCGTCGACATGACCGTCCCCCAAGCCGAGTATCTGGGCTTGACAATCCCCGATCCCGACCTTCGCTGGAACGAGGAGCGGGGCCACTACGACTTCGGGGAGATCGACTGGGACGAGTTCTGGCAGGTGGTGAAGGGAAACGGTCCGATGAACCGTGACCGCATCGACCACAAGGTGAAGGCTTGGGAAGAGGGTGCCTGGGTTCGTGAGGCGGCCAGAGCACATGCTGCCAAGAGGTCGAGGGCTGCTGCGTGACCTACGAAGTCCCGATCGCCCCAGGAGAATCCGAGGAGATCGAGGAGTCGACCGACGCCGGTGAGGGCTGGCCGATGTGGGAGGTGTTCGTCCGGGCCCGCCGAGGCATCTCACATGTGCACATTGGAAGCCTTCATGCCCCTGATCCCGAAACGGCTCTCCAAAACGCGCGAGACGTTTACACGCGCCGCGGCGAGGGTGTCAGCCTTTGGGTCGTTCCCAGTGACGAGGTGCACGCCTTTGAGCCAGAGGCAGCGGCGCAGTATGTGGATGCCAACGAGAAGGTCTATCGGCTGGCGACAACCTATGACATACCTGACGAAGTGGGGCAGATGTGATCGATACCGAGGCACCTTCGGTGGCTCTGTACGTCGCTCATGGTGATGACAACCTGATCCTTGCCCAACGCCTGGGCGAGTGGATCTCCCGGGCACCGGAGCTGGAGATCGATATCGCGTTGGGAAACTTCGCACTCGACCACCTCGGCGTGGCACGAGCCCTGTACACCAGGGCAGGCGAGATCGAAGGCGCCGGTCGTACCGAGGACGACTTCGCCATGATGCGCTCCGAGCGCGAGTTCACCAACCTTCTGATCGTGGAGCAGCCAAACGGCGACTTCGCCCACACCATCGCCCGGCAGTTCTTCTTCGACGTCTATCAATCCCTTCTCTGGCCGGAGCTCTGCGCATCGGAGGACGAGGCGCTGGCCGGCATTGCGGCCAGGGCTGCCCGCGAGAACGCCTACCACCTCGAGTTCACCACCGGGTGGATGGTGCGTCTCGGTGACGGCACCGAGGAGGCTCATCGTCGGGCTCAGACCGCAGTTGACGACCTTTGGCAATTCACTGCCGAGCTCGCGGGAGACCGCCTCCAAGCATGGCGAAACGAGGTGGCGAGCGTGCTTGACGACGCCGGGTTGGTAGTTCCCGACGACCCCTACCAGCGCTCCGGCGGGCGCGAAGGCCGTCATACCGAGCATCTAGGCCATCTCCTGGCCGAGATGCAGTGGATGCAGCGCTCATACCCGGATCTGGAGTGGTGAGAAGCGGCACGCTCGAGTCGAAGCGGGTCGAGGAGGCGGTCGCTTCGGTAGTGGATCCTGAGATCCCGGTCCTGACCATCGAGGATCTCGGCATCTTGCGATCGGTGGAGGTCGAGGACGGAACAGCCGTTGTCACGATCACGCCCACCTACTCGGGGTGCCCGGCCATGCGCCAGATCGAAGATGACATACGGGCCGTCCTTGACCGGCTCGGTGTTGCGAAGGCCGAGATCCTCGTCACTCACTCACCACCTTGGTCCACAGACTGGATGAGCGAAGATGCGAGAAGCAAGCTCGAAGAGTTCCGGATCGCGCCTCCGGTCGCATCGGAGGACGTTCTGTGCCCGACATGCGCATCCGATTCCCCGCGTCTGGTTGCCAAGTTCGGCTCGACGGCGTGCAAGGCGCTCATGGTGTGCACCTCCTGTGGCGAGCCATTCGATTGGTTCAAGGAGTTTCGATGACTGAGCTTGAGTTCCACGAGCTCCGAGTGACCGAGGTGACCCGGTTGACCGACGACTCGGTCGCCATCACCCTGGACGTGCCCCAGCATCTCGCCGATGAGTTTGCGTACCTGCCTGGGCAGCACGTGACGATGCGTAAGGTGATCGATGGCCAAGACATCCGTCGCTCGTACTCGATTTGCGCCAACGCCCGGAACGGGAAACTACGAGTGGCTGTCAAGAAGCTGCCGGGCGGGGCGTTCAGCACATATGCCACCACCCGTCTCAGGGCAGACGACACAGTCGAGGTTATGCCTCCTGTCGGCGAATTCACGATCGAAGTCGATCCCTCTCTGCGACGGAGAGCCGTGGCGATCGCGGCAGGATCCGGGATAACCCCGGTCATGTCGCTCATCTCCACGTCACTCGAGGCCGAACCTCTCGCCGACTGGACGTTGATCTATGGGAACCGGACGGCGAACAACATCATGTTCTTGGAGGAGTTGGAGGGGCTGAAAGACCGCTACCGGAACCGACTGCAGCTCTTCCACATTCTCAGCCGTGAGGGGTCAGACGTCCCCCTGTTGTCGGGCCGAATCGATGGGCAGAAGATCGAGACGATCCATGGGCTGCTCGGTCCAGACCCGGTCGACGGGTGGTACCTCTGTGGCCCATACGACTTGGTGATGACGGCAAGACACACACTCTCGACCCTCGGTGTGGATGCTTCGCGTGTCCACGACGAGCTGTTCTTCGCCGGCCCACTTGACGCTTCGAAGCTGCCCCCTGAACCTCCATCGGGCGAGGGCGCCGTCGACCTGACCGTGATCCTCGATGGCCGTGCCGTGACCACGCGCATGACGCCGGAGACATCGATCCTCGATGCCGCGCTCCGGGTCCGCTCCGAGCTTCCCTTCTCCTGCAAAGGGGGAATGTGTGCCACCTGCAAGGGGAGGATCGAGGAGGGTGAGGTTTCGATGGACAAGAACTATGCGCTTGTCGACTCGGAGGTGGATGCCGGCTTTGTCCTGACGTGTCAGGCCCACCCTCGGTCGGATCGGGTAGTCGTGAGGTACGACCACCGCTGATGGTCGGCGTCCGAAACACTCGCTCTGATGTCGTGGCTGCGGCGGGGAGGCTGTTCGCGGAGCAGGGCTACCACGGGACCTCGATGCGGGAGCTGGGCCGTGAGCTCGGGCTGCTCGGCTCGTCGCTGTATTCCCATGTCGACTCGAAACAAGACCTGCTGGTCGAAGTGGTGGCCGAGGGAGCAAGGCTGTTCGAAGCAGCTGCGCAAACCGCTTTGTCGGCAGGTGGGAGGCCGTCCGAGCAGCTACGGCGGCTCATCGCAGGACATGTCGCCGTGGTCCTCGACAACCTCGATGTTGCCCGAACTTTCTTGAACGAGGCGAGGATGCTCGACAGTCGGCACCGCGCCCAGGTTCTGGAGGCGCGCGACCGCTACGAAGCCGTCTTCCGGTCAGTGGTCGCTGCAGGCGTCGAGGATGGCGACTTCAGAGAAGACGTTGACCCGAAGGTGGCAACGATATTCGCCCTTTCGATCCTCAACGCTATCGAGAGATGGTTTCGCGCCGACGGCGCACTCAACCGGGATGACCTCGTGGACGAGTTGGCGCACTTCGTTCTCAGTGGGATCAGTTAGGTCACGGCCAGCCGCGATGGTGCGCCCGTAGTTCCCTGACTTCGGCGGCAGTCGCCGGTCCCCACGGGCGGGTCGGCACAGGATGCTCGATCCGGGCTTGTTCGAGGTCTTCCCGTGTGAGCTCCACAGGGTCTCGTATCGCCTCTATGCCGTAAAGACGTATCGCATTCCATCCCAGGATCTTGGACTTGGCGACGCGGCTCAAGGGTGGGTAGCCGAATCGAGCCTGAATCTCCTCGGGTATCTGGAACGCCCGAAACGCGTCGATCTGACCCTGCGGTGATCCGTAGAAGATCGAGTCTGTTCCCCAGAGGATGTTGTCCTCTCCAAAGGCAGTCAGGAGCTTCCCGATGACGTGCGCAGCTTCGTCGGGCCTCCTGAGCAAGTGCCACCAGGTTGAGCCGAGTTCGGCGTAAACGTTCTCACCGGGACCGACCCCGGCGTCTTGGACCGACTTGATCAGCCGGTTGATCCCGCGATGGGCGGTAGCAGCCGAGTATGGGCCCTCTCGAGAAGCTACTTCGAATCCTGAGTGGTAGACGACGAACGACACGCCGGGATGGCGCTTCGCGGCCGGCCCGACATCCGCTGGCGAGCCGTACCTCGCCTGATTCGAGAGGCCTTTGTGGATGAAAAGGACCGGGGTGCCGATCGCCACGAGGTGTTCGATGAAGGCATCGGCGACCTGCGGCAGGCGGCTGTCTCGGTCGTCAAGCCACCAGTGAATCCCCGCCGGAAAGTGGGTAAAGGTCTTCCATCCGGCGATCACGTTCTCCTCGACGGTCCTGGTCATCTCCTCCAGTACGGAGTTGATTGGAGCAGTCTGAGGCAACGCCAGAGCATTCACGACCACCCTCTCGTCACCGGATAGCGCCTGGACTAACTGACGGGTTTCCTCCATGACTTCGTTGGACAACGGGCTGCCCTCAGGGTTGATGGGCAAGCCGGAGAGCGCGGTCATCCTGGTGTCGGACCGAATGAACATCTCCTCGAGGAAGTGGTTCGTCGAGAAGCACGCACGGGGATCGTCCTCGTCCTCACACCGTGCCTGGGGGAACTGTCTGCCCCAGAACCAGTCGCCACGAGTCGAGGGGTCTAAGTCGTATTCGAGCAGGTGGCCTTGGACGTCGAAGACGAAGTCGAGTGGCCCCAGAACATCCCGGGCTGCGGCGACATCTTCTCTGGTCTCCGGTTCGAACGGGTAGAACTTTCCGGCAGCCAGCCCCCGCGCCGAGGCGACCGATGTGTCGATTGCGGCCAGACAGATCGCCAGGGCGCTCGCCGAGCGGAGGAACTCCCGTCGGGTCAGGCCGGTTCGCCGTACCGCGTCGTCTATTGCTGCCCGCGCCATTCGCTCCGCCTCGAGACGGACGGGTGTCACCGGCTCCGGGTCGTACTCGCCGTTCGAGCACTGTCCGAACCAGATGGGGAGACCGGGGTCCTCTTCGCGCCACCGGAGGGGCATGTCTGCCCCATCATCGCGGATCAAGGGCGGGTGGCAATCCGTATCGGCATTTCTTGAGGCGGTTACCGCCCCTATAGGGCGCCTACTACCTGAGGTTTGCCTAGACGCGGGCTGGGGCGGACTTGAGGTTTGGCTAGACGGGGGCCGGGGCGGACTTCTTTTCGACCAGGTAGCAGGCCACCTGGACGCCGTCGCCCTTGTCCTCGAGCGGCGGATGGTCGTTCTCCCGGCAATAGTCGGTGGCTATCGGGCACCGTTGCAGGAATCGACAGACCGGCGCTGGGTTGATCGCCTTGTTGATGCCGCCCTTGATCTCCACCGGCGGCCGCTTGTAGGACGGGTCGGGTACGGGGACGGCGGAGAGGAGAGCCTTGGTATAGGGGTGCTTGGGATCCGACAGCACTGTCTCGGTGTTCCCGATCTCGACGATCTTGCCCAGGTACATGACCGCAATCCGGTCACACATGTACCGGGCCACGGCGAGGTCATGGGTGATGTACAGGTAGGAGACGCCAAACTCCTCGGCCAGCTTCAGCATCAGATCCATGATGGAGATACGAATGCTCACGTCGAGCATCGAGGTCGGCTCGTCGGCAACCACGAAGCTGGGGCCCAGGACCAGGGCTCGGGCTATGGCGACACGCTGGCGCTGACCTCCGGACAGCTCGTGGGGGTAGCGGAACAGGAATGATGCGGCCGGCGTGAGACCGACCCGGGTCAGCAGCTCGGCGACGCGCTCTTCCCGCTCGTTGGGCTTGCCGATCCCCTGGACGGCCAGCGGCTCGGCCACCGTGTCGAACACGGTCCGGCGGGGGTTCATCGACTCGTATGGGTCCTGGAAGATCATCTGGACCTTGCCCCGGAAGTCCTTCATCTCATCCTTTTCGATGTGGGCGATGTCGAATCTCGTGCCGTTGTGGGACATCTCGATCGTCCCGTCGGTGGCGTCGAGCAGCTTGACCAGCATGCGCCCGGTGGTGGTCTTGCCACAACCCGACTCGCCGACCAGGCCGAGCGATTCACCGGGACGGATGGCGAAACTGACGTCGTCGACGGCGTGGACGAAGTCGGTCGCTTTGCGGAACATCCCCTTGGAGATGGGGAAGAGCTTGCGGAGGGATTCGACTTGTACGAGCGGCTCGGTCATGGCAGTTTCTCTCCGATAGTCACAGGCACCTGATCCCAGTTCCAACAGGCGACCTGGTGGTTTTGGCCGATCTCGGTGAGAGGTGGCTCCTCGTCGACACACTGTTGTGTCATGAATGGGCACCGGGGATGGAACCTGCATCCGGTGGGCGGGTTGAGCAGGTTCGGTGGCTCGCCCTCGAGCGGCGCGAGTTTGCGTCGGGGCCCTGTCACCGATGGAGTCGAGGAGAGCAAGAGGTATGCGTAGGGGTGCTTCGGCCGGGCGAAGACCTCGTCGGTCGGCCCCAGCTCGACCAGCTTGCCCGCGTACATGACGCCAATGGTGTCGGTCACCTCGGCGATCACAGCGATGTCGTGGGAGATATAGATGATCGACATGCCAAGATCGGCCTGGATCTTCTTCATCTCTTTGAGGATCTGGTCCTGGACGATGACGTCGAGAGCCGTCGTCGGCTCGTCAGCGATGATGATCTGGGGGTTACAGGAGAGCGCCATCGCGATCACGGCTCGCTGTCGCATTCCCCCGGAGAACTCGTGCGGATAACGCTCCAGCATCGACGGGTCGAGCCCGACGAGCTCGAAGGTCTCGCCCATCTTCTCCCAACTCTCGGCTTTGCTGAGCGGCGGGTCGTAGTGGAGGTCCATGGCCTCCTGGATCTGGTCTCCGACCCGGTAGACCGGGTTCCAGGCGTTCATCGCGCCCTGGAAGACCATCGAGATGTCGTTCCACCTGTGATGGCGCATCTCAGCCTCGGTGACCCCCAGGAGGTTCTTGCCGTTGAGCCGTATCTCGCCGGCGAGGAATTTCGCATTCTCCGCCTGAAGCCGGAGGAGGGACATGGCGACAGAGGTCTTCCCGCAACCTGACTCGCCGACCAGGCCGAGGGCCTGACCGTGGTTTAGCGTGAATGTCACGTTCTCGACTGCGGAAACATCGCCTTGCTCGGTCTCGTAGTGCATGACGAGGCCGTCCACTTCAAGCACCGGCGCAGAAGAGGGCGCGCTTGCAGATTGCGGTGTTGAGTCCGTCATCGTCATCGTCTACGAAGCCTCGGGTTGACGACCTCGTCCATTCCACGGCCCACCAGGTAGAAGGCGGCGGCCATGAGTGTGACAGCGGCGCCGGCGGGGAACAGGAGCCACCAGAACCTCGTGCCCGACAGCAGGTAGCCCTCGTTCTGCGCCAGCTGAAGCATGATCCCCCAGCTCATGTCGATGTTCGACAGGCCCAGGAACGAGAGCGTTGCCTCGAGGGCAATGGCTGCGGTCACCGTGAACATCATGTAGAGGAAGGAAAGCGGCAGCACGTTAGGGATGATGTGGGTGAAGATGATTCGTGTGTTCGAGCCTCCGGCCACCCGTGCCGCGTCGACAAAAGGCTTTACCTTCACCGTGAGGGCCTGGGACTTGAGGACGATCGCCGTCCCGCCAAAGCCACCGAGCACGCCTATCAGGACCGCCAGATGCCACAGCTCGTAGTCGATGAACACCGACGACAGGGCGACGAGCAGCGCCAGGGCGGGCAGCATCAGCAACAGGTCGGCGAGTCGCATGAAGAAGCCGTCGATTATCCCTCCGAAATAGGCGGATATGGAACCGATCGTGGTTCCGAGGAAAACGGTGACCACCGCGGCCACGATTCCCAAAGCGAACGCGGCCCGGGCGCCAAACATCAGCTGGGACATCACATCACGCCCCAGCGGATCGGTGCCGAGTATGTGCCCGTTCCCCGGAGGAGCAGGCTGGAGGCGGATCTGGATCTCGTCCCCGAGGTTGGCAAGAGGCGCAACCAGGAGTGCGTCACGCTGGCTGATCTGGGTCAAGGGGTCTTCGACCTCGCCCACGGGCACTATCGTCTTGAAGCTGGTCGGTGGGTTTGGCTCGTTACCCACCACCGGGTCATAGATCGACCCGGGCCACACATCGGTGGCGATGAGTATGGGCTGGACCACCGCCATGAGGGCGAAGACACCGATGATGACCAGGCCCACCAGCCCGATCTTCGACTTCTTGAAGATGACCCAGTTCTCCGAGGCAGTCTTGCGGAGCAGGCGGAGCCTGATTTTCCAAAGCGGCTCCTCGATGAGTTGCTCCAGCGACTCGGGCATCTCGGGGGATGTGGGGTCGAGGAGGGCTTCGGTCTCGATGTTGTCTTGAGTCTTGGTCATGCCTAACTCCTTGCCCTAAGAGACACGTATACGTGGATCGAGGATGCCGTAGAGAATATCTGCGATCAGGTGCCCCAGGACGGCGAGCACGCCGACGAAGCTGAAAGCGGCAAGGGCGACTGGCACGTCCTCTTGCGTGACTGCAGTGACCAATAGCTCACCCATTCCCGGCCAGGAGAAGACCGTCTCGGTCACCACCCCTCCGTCGATCACTGTCGCGACCGCGAGAACGAGGCTGGTGGTCACCGGGAGCAGGGCGGTGCGGGCGGCGTGGTTGTCCCTCACCTCGCGCTCACGTAGACCCTTTGCCCGAGCGGTGAGGATGTAATCCTCCTTCATGGTCTCGAGCATCGAGCTTCTCGTTAGCAGCATGATCCCTGCGAACCCGATGAGGGTCAGCGTCAGGACCGGGAGAATCATGTGGTAGCCGATGTCGAGAGCGAACTCCAGCTCCGGCCGGCCCGCCCAGAAGAGCGCGTAGACCGCGGCCATGAGAACGCCGCCCCCCAGGCGCAGGGCCCGACCGAGGCTGACGTTCTCGAGGCGATGTGTGACACGGCTCAGAGTGAAAAGGGCTAGCACGAGCAGCCCGGATGTGTACGTCATCAGCAGGAACACGTCGTTGGACAGGACACCGCTCCCGGCCCACAAACTGGGGGTTATGAACTGGTTGATCGGCAGCAATTCCATCTCAATGGCGAACAGCCAGATCAGGAGGATGGCGAACCAGGGGTAGAAGACCGTGTAAAGGGCGACACCGGCGACGGTGATGGCCATCTCACCGCGGGTGTTACGGCGCCAGGCGAGGTACTTGCCTGTGATGAAGCCGGCCCAGTAAGTGATCAGAAGTGCCGTCGTGAACAACACGAGGGTACGGGGGAGACGCTCCGCGATGAGGTCTTCAACCGGCCTGGGGTAGTACCAGTAGCTGAAGCCGAAGTCGCCCTGGAAGAAGTTGACGAGGTAATCCCAGAATTGCACCAGAGGCGGCTTGTCGAGCCCCAGTCGCTCTCGCGCGATCTCGATTGCCTCCGGCGGGAGATTGGGGTTTCCGGTCAGTTTGGTGAGGATCGCATCGCCGGGTAGTGCCTGGAGGATGAAGAAAGTCAGGAACAGGAACACCAGGAAGAGAAGGAACATCTGTCCCAGGCGCTTGGCGATGTATCGAATCATGGGAGATGAGAGCTTTCTCGGGCTGGAGGAAGGATCGGTCTGACAGGTGACGTTACCACGGGCCTGTTGCCCGTCGAGGGGTACCCGTCACCGGTTGGAACCGAGAGAGGGAGCCCTGAGGGCTCCCTCTCTCAATCATCTGCGTGAGATACCTATGAGATGGCCTTGACGCCGGCTCTGAGGCCAGCACCGCCATCGGTGATTCCCTGCAGGAAGTCGGTGAACGGGAACTCCAATGTGTTCCTGAACACGTCGTACTGCACGTTGGTGAACAACACCACGTACGGCACGTCTCTTGCGATGATCTCCTGCATCTGGAAGTGGATGTCACGCGCTGACTCGAGATCTGTCGCCGCGTCGAACGCATCCGACAGAGCATCGAACTCAGCATTGCTGTAACCGGGCGTGTTGAAACCGCCTTCGGCGGAGTCACCCGCGCTGTGGAAGAACGCACCCATGTAGTCCGGGAAGGTTCCCAGGCTCCAACCGAGGATGTACATATCCCAGTCGGTGGGTCCGAAGACCTGGTTCACGATCGTGGTGAAGCCCGTCGGGTTCGCCGTGACCGGAATGCCAATGTCATTCATGAAGTTCTGTGCCCACAGTGAGTAGGTGGCACGCATCGGGTCGTAACCGGGGCCAGGAGCGATCAGTTGGATGTCCTGAATCGTCTGACCGTCGAGGTTCAGGCCGACACCGGGCTGGACGTCATCACGACCACCCAGGAACTCCGGCTCGGTCTCCCAGGTCCATCCACCATCCTTGAGGATCTGGACGGCTGAGGCCAGCCGCTCTTCCTGAGTCTGTCCGGCACATGTGCTCTGAACGTCGGGGTTCGACCAGTAGGCGTTACCCGGGGCGACAGTCGTGTCCATCGAGATGACCGCACCGGCGAGGACGTTCTGTGCAACGAAGTCCTTGTCGATCATGCAGTCAACCGCCTGGCGGAAGGCCAGGTTGTTGCCGGGGAAACGACGGGTGTTGAACGCCATGTAGAACATTCCTGTTCCGGCGTTGGCCACCACGTTGAGGTCCGCGGCGTCGAGGAACTGACCCTGGAGACCGCGTGACAGTGTCAGCGGGTTCATCCAGAAGTCGATGTCACCATTGATGAGGGCGAGCGCAGCAGCGTCTTGGCTTCCATAGACAGAGAAGATCATCTCGTCCATGTAGGGGCCATCGACGTACTCGACCGTCACATCACCAGAAGCGGGACCACCCCATGTCTCCATCTCGCCGCCGTCGGCGGGGCTGAAGTCGATGGCGCCGTTGGCGTACACGGTGTACTTGGCGCCCTCGTAGACGTAGTTCTCGCTGGCGACGTTGCGGACGAATGCGCCCGGCTCACGCTCGGCGACGACGTCTGCGCCGAATGCCGGCGCTCCGATGCCTGAGACCTCATAGAGGCCGGCGGCATCTGCCGCACCTGCCACGTGCTCGGCCCAGAAGTGCTCCGGGTATGCCGGGGCGAATGCCGTATTGAACTGCCACACGGCAAGACCGGGCTGGTCGTTCCAGGTGAGTACGAGCGTGTATGGGTCTGGTGCGGTCACGTCGACGAGGCCGAGTGCGTACTCGTTCTCCTCGGTGTCCGGATCATCCTCTGAGGCCTGTGGCCACAAGTCGAGGAAGTTTCCGGCAAGACCGAGGTCCTTGACCGTGTTCCATGTGAACACGAAGTCGTCGGCCGTCACCTCTTCACCGTCCGACCAGGTCAGGCCCTGCCGAAGCGGGACCTCGATGACCCAGTTGTCACCGTCGGCTGCGCCAAGAGGCGCTTCCGCGGGAAGCGCGACTACCGGTGAGTAGGTATACGTCGGCAGTGTCAGCGTGTACAGGGTTGCACCCTGGCTCGCCAGCACGTAGCTGTTGTACACATCGCTCTCGGTGTCGAGATACGCCCAGGCGTTGTCCGTCGTCGGATCGGAGATGATTCCCACGTTGTACGTGAAACCCTCAACCGAAGGCGGTGCCGTCGTTGGCGTCGTTCCGTCATCAGTGGTCGGTGGCGCGGTGTCGCCCGTGGTGGTCGTTGGATCCACCGTTTCGCAAGCCGCGACGATCATCGCGAATACTGCGAGCACGGCGAGCCAACGCCATCGGGAAACAGTGCTCTTCACTATGTTTTCCTTTCTTTTCCTCCCGTAAGTTGCGGTGCACAGGCTGGTGGCCCGCTCCGCAGAGTCCGCAGGTTAGGGGCCAAAGAAGGGCTATCGCAACCGGAGAGGGGCCAGATCGACGCTCGCCCGACAAACCTCTATTCGGGCTCTTTTGATGCCCCGTTCACCGTCCAGGTGCCGTGTGAGCGGATGAGCGCAGGGAGGTCCCCAGGGCCTTTCTCCGCGGTGGCGGCGTCGATCTGCGAGTTGACTTCGACGTCGTAAGCCGGCCTCCTCACGCTGCGGAAGATCCCGAGAGGAGTTGGCCCGTGGGGCCCGTGGGAAAGACGGCTCAGGGCGAAGGCGATGGACGGGTTGGGACGTCCCGGATCGTGCACCAGGATTGCCTTCGGGTCGACCGAGGACGAGTCGACGACCTCGGCCTGGCCGTCACGCATGACCACCGCTTTGGCGCCGCCGTCGAACACGATCGGTTTCCCGGTCTGAAGATCGATCCGGTTGTGCAGCCGCTCCTCTTTCCCGGTGATCTGGATGAAGGCCTTGTCGTTGAAAACGTTGCAGTTCTGATAGATCTCCACGAACGCCGCGCCTTCGTGCTCGTACGCAGCAGTCAGGACCTCCTGTGTGTGATTGCGATCCATGTCGACGGTCCTGGCTACGAACGTGGCGTCGGCGCCCAGGGCGAGTGACACCGGGTTGAACGGGTGGTCTATGGAGCCAAAAGGCGACGACTTCGTCGACTTGCCCACCTCTGACGTCGGTGAGTACTGGCCTTTGGTCAATCCGTAGATCTGATTGTTGAAGAGGAGGATCTTGAGATTGACGTTGCGACGCAGGGCGTGAATCAAGTGGTTGCCCCCGATCGACAAGGCGTCTCCGTCTCCTGTTATGACCCATACCGATAGGTCGGGTCGGGTGACCGCCACTCCGGTTGCGATCGCCGGTGCCCTTCCGTGGATCGAGTGCATGCCGTATGTGTTGACGTAGTAGGGGAATCGGGCGGCACATCCGATCCCGGAGATGAACACGAACTCCTCCCGGTTGCGGGGGAGGCCGGCGAGGAACTGCTGAACCGAGGCGAGGATGGTGTAGTCACCGCACCCCGGGCACCAGCGCACCTCCTGGTCGGTTTGGTAGTCGGCACGGGTATATGAGGGTGTTGTCATCTCATCATCTCCAAAATCTTTGCGGTTATCTCAGAGACCTTGAACGGCTCGCCCGCAACCTTGTGGAGTCCTGTCGCGTCGATCAGGAACTCGGCTCTGATGATCTTGCGAAGCTGGCCAGTGTTCAACTCGGGGACAAGCACCTTCGGATACGAGGAAAGTAGTGCCCCAAGGTCTCTTGGGAGGGGGTTCAGATACCGGAGGTGGGTGGTGGCAACCTTGACTCCCTCCATTCTCGCTCTGCGCGCGGCAGCCCGGATCGAACCGAAAGTCGATCCCCAGCCGAGCACGAGAATCTCGGCATCCTCGTCACCGTGGACCTCCAACTCAGGGATGTCGTTAGCGATGTTGGCCACCTTCCAGGCCCGGGTGTCGGTCATCAATTGGTGGTTCGCCGGGTCGTAGGAGACGTTGCCGGTGATGGTCTCTTTCTCCAGGCCACCGACGCGGTGCTCGAGCCCGGGAGTGCCGGGCACCGCCCACGGGCGGGCGAAGGTGTCGATGTCGCGCATATACGGGAGGAAGGTCCCGTTGGGACCGTTGGGATGCTTGGCGAACTCGACCTCGATGGGAGGGATCGCGTGGAGGTCGGGTAGGAGCCACGGCTCAGACCCGTTCGCGATGTGGTTGTCACTGAGCAAGATCACTGGAGTCATGTATCGAATGGCGACTCGTGCGGCTTCGATGGCCATCAAGAACGAGTCGGACGGGGAGGCGATGGCCAGGACCGGCAGGGGTGCTTCTCCATGCCGCCCGTACAAGGAGAAGAGGAGGTCCGACTGCTCGGGTTTCGTGGGTAGTCCCGTCGAGGGACCGCCACGCTGCACGTTCACAACGATCATGGGCAGCTCCAACATGAAAGCGAGAGAGATCGCCTCGCTCTTGAGGGCGATTCCCGGGCCGGACGACCCGGTGACCGCGAGACTTCCGGCAAAGGCGGCGCCTATCGCTGATCCCACTCCCGCTATCTCGTCCTCCGCCTGGAAAGAACGCACGCCGAAGTTCTTCCGCCTCGACAGCTCGTGGAGGATGTCCGATGCCGGTGTGATCGGGTAAGTCCCATAGAACAGGGGGAGGCCCGACTTCTGAGAGGCGGCGATGAGGCCCCAGGCAAGGGCGGTGTTGCCGTTGACGTTTGTGTAGGTGCCGGGTGGCAAAGTGGCCGGCTTGACCTCGAAGGTGGTCTTGGTCGCCTCGGTGGCAACACCGAAGGTATATCCCGCCTGGAATGCGGCGGTGTTGGCGGCAGCGACCTCGGGCTGCTTGGCGAACTTCTTCTGAACCCACTCGAGTGTCGGCTCGGTGGGACGGTGGAACAGCCATGCCATCAAGCCGAGCGCGAAGAAGTTCTTCGACCTGAGCACGCTTCGGCCGCTGACGCCGGTGTCCTTGACCGCCTCCTTGGTGAGCTCGTCCATCGGTACGCGGATCACCCGGAACCCCTCTAGCGAGTCGTCCTCTAGTGGGTTGGTCTCATACCCGGCCTTGGCGAGGTTTCGCTCGTCGAAGGTGTCGGTGTTGACGATCAGTGTCCCACCCTGGCGTAGGTCCTTGAGGTTCTTCTTCAGCGCTGCCGGATTCATGGCCACCAGGCAGTCGGGTGCGTCTCCGGCGGTGAGGATGTCGAAGTCGGCGATCTGGAGCTGGAAGCTGGAGACGCCCGGCAGCGTCCCTGCCGGGGCGCGGATCTCTGCGGGAAAGCTGGGCAGCGTTGCCAGGTCGTTCCCGAACAGGGCCGAGGCGTCGGTGAATCGATTCCCTGCCAGCTGCATGCCGTCACCCGAGTCACCGGCGAAGCGGATGACCAGGCGCTCGAGGGTCTCAGTTGGTGTCGATGATGGGTCGGGCCTGGCGTTCTCGTCGGCCACCGTTCAGCTCCTTGTGTGTCCCGGCGCGGTGAGGGAGGGAAACGTCTGAGGACCTCCCGGTAACCGCTGCCGGCTCTTGTTCGCAGTATCCAAGTCTATCCGTCGCCCGTGATAGTCGAACTCTCCGGAGGAGGGGAAAATCCGACCACGCCCTCGGATTCGAGTCCCCGTGCGAAACCTATGAGCTGAGCCTCCGACCCCATTGGCCCTATCGCCTGGAGGGACGCCGGTGGAGAGCCGGATCGGGCCAACGGCATTGCAATGGCGGGATGAAGCGCTTGATTGACCAGAGCGGTGAAATAGGAGAGGACGGCCCGGTGATGACGCCCGCCGATCATCTCTTCGCCGATGGCCTTCCGTCGCGCCGGCACCGTCGGCGTCACCAGAAGGTCGACTCGTGTGAAGGCGTCGCCAAAGCGTTCCTTGATCATCAATCGCCAATCCGAGGCCTCCTTCTTCTGGGACTCGGTCACTCCCTCAGCTTCATCTAGCCGTCTTGCCACGTCCTCGCCGTACGGCTTGCCCGCAGCCCGGAACTCGCGATGGATGGCGGTGACCTCGTCCGCAATGGAATAAACCAAGTTGCGGTTGGGAATCGCGCCCTCGAGTCGAATAGGGACCACCCGGTGCCCCACGTCGGACAGGCTGGCGATGGTCGCTTCGAAAGCGTCGCCGATTTCGCTTTCCATCGGCGCCTCGTCGGTCCAGGGAGCCGGGACGCCGACCGTCATCGGACCCGGCTCGGGCTGAGGTGTGTCGTCTCCCGACATGGTGCGATAGGCGAGATCGATGCCGTCGACCGAGTTGGCGATGGGCCCGACCGTGTCCGCCGAAGGCACTAGCGGGAAGACCCCGTCCAGGGGCACCCTGCCGTGTGTCACCTTCAACCCAAAAACGCCGCAGAGAGCTGCCGGAACGCGCACCGAGCCTCCGGTGTCGGTCCCTATCGCGATTGGTGTGATCCCTGCCGCGACGGCCGCCCCCGACCCGCCGGACGATCCTCCCGGAGAGGTGGACGGGTCCCATGGATTCCGCACCGGCCCGAAATGGGGGTTCTCCGAGGAGAACCCAAATGCCCACTCGTGGAGCCCGGTTCTCCCGATGATCGTCGCTCCAGCTCTCTCCAGCCGCGAAATGCAGGTGGCGGAGGTTGTCGCCTCCTCCCGGTAGAAGGCAGATCCGCATGTGGTGACCCTCCCCTCGTGGTCTATCAGGTCTTTGACGGCGATCGGCACGCCGGCCAGCGGCCCGGCATATCGGCCCGAGTTGATCAGGGCATCCACCTTCTCAGCAGCGGCAAGTGCCTCCCCATCCTCAACCAGGGTGAAGGCATTGATTCTGGGCTGGCTGGCGTGGGCGGACTGGAGGGCTTCCTGGGCCCTGCTGACGGCTGTCACGCCAAACACATCGCGACGCTATCAGTCGCTGTAGGAGAGACCGGTGCTGGACGGAACGAGAGACACCCACACCTTTCCTGGCGGGACGTACAGGAGCTCGCCGTCGCCATCGGTGAGCAGGAACCAATCCGACTCGGAGGGGCGAGTCCAGGTCCCCTCCACCACCCGACCGTCGGCGAACACGAACGCCTTGCCGGTACCTGTCGTGCGAGATGCGGGAACCGGGCTTCCCGGACCCGAAGGGGTCGCCTGGTAGAGGTCCACGTAGAGCGCGACCAAGACGGGAACCGCGATTCTGCCGGTCTCTCCATCCTGCGCGCGCCACATCGAAGGCGTCTCCCACGTGCTTCGCAGCCAGTGGCGCTGGCCCGGGTCCCAGAGCCAATTGACGATGTTGCTGCTGAAGTTGATTCGCACCGATGTCGCGGGCGGTGCGTATTCGGACATCGGACCGAACTCCCACAGAGGCTCGGCTGGCCCTGCATCCGGATACCCGAGCCGTTCCGCGCTCGCCCGGAGTCGCGTGGTGTCGGCGTAGAGGTTGTGAGGCGCCGAGCGAGCCGAGATGCGGAACAGGCCGTCGTGACTCTGGCCGAGAAGGTGGATGTCGCGGGTGGTGAAGAGCCCGTAGACCCAGTCCTGTGCACCGGAGATGGCAAACGTGGGCTCGTTGAGTGCTTGCAGAAGGGCTGCGTCGGTGGGCCTGCCCGATCTGACCGGGCCCAAGTAGTCGCTGTCACTTTCATGCCAGATGGTGATGAACCGCGTGATTCCCTCGACCATCATCTCGATGACCATGTCGGCGTCCTGAATGCCCGACTGCGGCCGGGCTCTGCTGTGGTTGTCGATCTTGACGGCGAGGATCCTTCGATCCAGGAGGGTGGGGTCGTCGACCTCCATTCCATTTATGCGGGAGACCGATCCAGTGGACGTCGGTGTCGTGCGGGCGACGGGGAGCGTGGTGCTGGAAGTGCTTGAGGAGGCGAGGGTTGTGGTCGGGTCGGGGGCAGCGGCAGTCGTTGGGCTGGTCACCGGCTGGGTGTTGCATGCGGTGAGGATGAGGCCGGCCGTGGCGAGGCCGGCAAGGGCGAGGCGCATCGCCGGCACTGTAATTTTGCGAGCGGGTTAGTTGACCTTCACCGTCTGTCCGCCAGGACCCCACCGGTGACACCCAAGTCGGGCATCGCTGAAGCGGGTTGATCCAGGGCGATGGCGAGCTCGATACCGTCTGGGCTCGCTTTGAGCACATAGATCGCATCGATGTTTATCCCGGCGTCTGCGATCGATCTGGTCAGCCTTGCCAGCTCACCCGGCCGATGAGGTAGCTCGGCTGTTAGGACTGCGTTCTCCTCGTGGTGGAGGTCAGCCTCGGTGAGAACTCTCCGCGCGGTAACCGCATCGTCGACGATCAGCCGAACGGTCCCGTCGCCATCGTGCCCGTATGCGGCTAGCGCTTCGATGTTGACTCCGAACGTCGCGAGAGCCTCGGTGAGAGTTGCGAGCCTCCCCGGTCGGTTCTCCATGCGCACTACGAACTCAGTCATGAGATCCTGACTCTACGCACTCTGCGGTGGCCCGCGCGCAAGAAAGCACCTTCAGTTGCCAGCCTTCTCCCTCAGGTAGGCGTGCCACAGCAGCCGCGCAGCGACCGCCCTCACCGGCCGCCATGGCTCGGCCATGATCTCCAACTCCTCGGGGTGAGGCGGCGTGGAGAGCCCGAGCGCCCGGCTCGCGCCGACTTGAAGGGCACGGTCACCAATCGGGAAGACATCGGTGTGGCCGAGCGCCACGAGTAGGTAGACGTCCGCGGTCCAGGCGCCGATGCCGTGGATCTTCATCAGCTCGGCGCGCGCCTCGGTCGGTGGGAGCTGGGAGATGTGGTCGAGATCGAGTCGGCCCTCGATGATGGCCCCGGCCAGCCCGATCAGGTATCCGGCTTTCTGGCGGGTGATTCCGGCAGCCCTGATGGCGTCCGTTCCCATTGCGTCCACTGACTCAGGGCTTGGCTCCCCTACTGCATCCACGAGACGTCGGTAGGCGGCGGCGCCCGATTGGAGAGAGACTTGCTGCTCGAGGATCACCCTCACCAGCGTGGGGAAACCGGCCGTCCGTGTCCAGAACTCCGGAATGCCGTGTTGGGACAAAAGAGATGCCAGGTCCTCGTCCTCAGCGACCAAGAGCTCACAAGCCTCACGGAACGTCGCCTCGTCGAGTCGTGAGACGACAGCGAGAAGCGATGACGCTGGGACCGGTCCGAGGGAACTGGAGTCGATGGTTGGCTCCGTTTGGTTGTCGGAGGCCACCCAGGCCTGACCCGGACCCAACTCGTGGGGCGGCTCGACCCGCCGCTTGATCAGCCAGAACCCCTCGCGCCGGGGATGTTCGAAGACGACGAGTTCCCCGATCCCTGCCTGCCGGGCGTCGCTTGCGACGACCTCTGCGCCGGGCGCCAGGGTGGGGAGCATCGAATGCTCGGTGACGCGGAACCGCCTCATTGACATGCGCGGCCGGGGAGTATGGTCTGGGTGTTCAGACGTGCAAGAAGGAGCCACATGAGAAAAGTCACGATCGCCCATGCACATTGCGACCTCTATTGCGGTGTCTACGACCCGGCGCAAGCGAAGATCGAGGCACTCTCGGTGATGAAGATCGCGCAGAAGTATCAGGAGTCAGATGACGAGGTCTTCAGGGCTCGCGCTCTCCAACTCAAAGAGGAGAGGGCCGAGGATGTCAAACACCACCTGATGGTGCTCTGGGCCGACTTCTTCACCGCCGAGCACCGTGCGGAGTTCCCTGATCTCGATGATCTGTTTTGGAAGGCGATCCATCAGGCAGGCGATGCCAAGAAGTCTGCAGACCCCGCCGACGGCGAGAAGCTGGTTCAACTCATCGACGAGATCGCCGTGATCTTCTGGAAGACGGAGAAAGCTAAGGGGATGGGGGTCTACCCGCCGGCCTAGGCTCGGTGCCGGTCTCCTCCGGCTCACGGTCTATCCCGACGCCCGCTGACAAGCGCCGCTTGAGGCGGTCTGCCCACTTGACCTCTTTGGCCAGGAGAGCCAAGCCTGCGATGATCGTCACGATGCCCGGTCCGGGCAGGAAGAGCATCAGCGTTCCGGCCGCCAGAAGGCCAAACCCGGCCACTATCCGAGCTATGCGGGTCATTGTCTCAACCTAGGCAGACACAACGCCCTGGGCAATAGGTGGGTTCCCCTCCGCCACCCTTGCCCGATACGGGGCGGGTCAGGGTCCGAGCGTGTCCTCGTCGAGCTTGTCGAAGAGAGGGATCACTTCCCCCAGGACAGTCCCACCCGGGACCGCCACAGGCTCCCAGCCCGTCGCCTCACCGCCCATCCCGAGCATGCTGCCGATCCGACGGGACGAGAACGGCAGATAAGGGCTGAGGGCCACTCTTATCGCAGAGATGGCCTGGATCGCCGTCCATAGGATGGTTGCCCCCCTGGACCGGTCGTCCTTGATCGCATTCCAGGGCTCGGTGGCGTTCAGATAGGCGTTGACGACCCCGGCCGCATCCATCGCCTCTCGCAGCCCGGCCCTGAGCTCGACACTCTCGATGTGAACGGCGACGGTTTCCAGTGTCTTTTCGCCCAGATCGAGGACGGCTTGGTCTTCCCCGGTGAGCACCCCAGGCTCCGGCACCTTGCCATCGAAGTTGCGCGCACTCATCGAGAGGACCCGGTTGACCAGGTTGCCCCAGGTGGATACGAGCTCCTCGTTGACGCGACGCATGATCTCGTCGTCGCTCAGGTCGGTGTCGTTGGTCTCAGGGAGCACCGAAGCGATCGCGTATCTGATGGCATCGGGTTGAAGCCTCTCGGCGTACCACCCGATCGAGTTGCCCACACCCTTCGACTTGGACGCTTTTGCTCCCTTGAAGGTGATGTACTGGTTCGCCGGCACGTCGGTTGGAAGGTCCAGACCGCCCCGCCCGAGCAGCATCGCCGGCCAGATGACGGTGTGAAACGGGATGTTGTCCTTGCCCACGAAGTAATAGGACTCGGCTTCGGGGTTCTTCCACCACTGTTCCCACTGGTCAGGGTCCTCGGTTCCCGACGCCCACTCCATGGAAGCCGAGAGGTACCCGATGACGGCGTCGAACCACACGTAGATCTTCTTTCCGGGCCCGATGTCGTCGACAGGTATGTCAACGCCCCAGTCGATGTCTCTGGTGATCGCTCGTTCCGGCATGTCTTCGATCATCGCCAGGGCCCAGTTCTTGACGTGTTTGCGCCAACGGGTCTGGCCGGAGATCCAGCCGTGTAGCCGGTCGGCAAAGGCCGGTAGGTCGAGGAAGAAATGCTCGGTCTCACGCCGCTCGGGTGTCGCACCGGACAGCTTCGAGCGGGGGTCGATGAGGTCTATGGCGTCCAGCGTCCGCCCGCAGTTGTCGCACTGGTCTCCTCGTGCCTCTCCGTACCCGCAGTGCGGGCAGGTTCCCTCGACGTAGCGGTCGGGGAGGAAGCGACCGGCCGAGGGGTCGTAGAACTGCTCTGTTACGCGCCGTTTGAGATACCCCTTCTCGAGCAATTGGAGAAAGAAGTCCTGAGTGACCGAGTGGTGGTTGTCGGTCATCGTCGTCGTGAACAGATCGAACGAGATTCCGAGGCTCTCCCAATAACCGAGTATCTCCGGGTGATACCTGTCGACCACCTCCCTTGGAGATATCCCCAGTTCGTCGGCCTTTACCGTGATCGGGGTCCCATTGGCATCCGAGCCCGACACCATGAGGACGTCATTGCCGGCGATGCGGTGATAGCGGGCGAATATGTCCGCGGGCAGGTAGGCGCCGCCGAGATGTCCTAGATGTAATGACCCCGATGCGTAGGGCCATGCCACGGCAACAAGGATCTTCCGACTCATCGGACCGCAGGGTATAAGCGTCGCGTCAGATTCCGGGTCCGATATTCCATCCTGAACCGACGTGAGCCCGTCTCAGCGCGATGTGGCGATGCCCGGCGCCGGCACATGCTGGGTAGACCTCTCGGCGAGGACCACCCCGGCGATTATCAAGGTGGCTCCCGCAATGATCTCGAGGGTGAGAGTCTCGCCCAGGAAGACGACGGCGAGTGTCACTGCCACCACGGGAACCGTGTAGCCGGTCAACGCCAGCCGTGAGGCCGGGTTCACCCCGGCGGCTACGAGGAAGGCCGCAAAGGCCATCGTGGTGCCTATCACGCCGACACCGGCTAGTAGCAGCCAACTCGCCGCCGAGATCTCCCCGATGTCGGTTCGGGCGAGGAACGGCGTCAAGGCGAACACAAAGGCCGTGTTCACGGTGAACTGAGGGAGCACCAGATCGTCCGGAGGCACCTCCATGGCGAACCTCCGGGTCAGGGCCCCGCCAACACCAGCCATGACCACACCGGCCGTGCTGAACAAGACCCCTCTCCAGAGATTGTCGACACCTTCAACAGTCTCCCCTCCGACTCCGACGAGGAGTGCCGAGCCGGCGAGCGCGATGAGCAACCCTGGAAGTGAACGCGCTTGGAATCTCTCGTCATCGACGAGGAAGTGAGCCGCTGCGATCGTCGAGAGTGGGATGAGGGCGATCAGCAACCCGCCGAGGCTGACCGGCAGGTCTTCCAGGGCAAGGGTCATCAGCGTCATTGGGACTGCCATGCCAACGACACCGAGTATCCCGCCGCGCTTCCAGGCAGCGGCATTTCGCGTCCTGAACCGACCCCAGGCAACCATGACGACCACGAGGGTGAGCATGGCGAACACCATCCTCAAGGGCACCAGTGTGAATGTGTCCACCCCGTTGAGGATCACGGCTCGCGACAGCACCGCGGAAGCACCCCAGCCGAGGGTGGCGACAACAAGGGGGGTCCAAGGGCTCACGAAAGCGGCAAGGTAACGGCGTGTCTCCATATAGGCGGGCGCTTTGCCGATAATTCATGGAATGACATCCCGAACCACCGGCGCCCTTTTGGCGTTCGTTCTTTCCCTGGGCGCTTGCAACGGTGCCGCTGGGGAGGAGTCGACCACTACGACAACGCCTCCGCCGCCCCCCACGACTGCAGCCGCCTCTGAGGCAGTCCTCCTCGCCTATTCACTCGAGGCGGGCACCACCCTCACCTACGACATCGAGTTCGAGATCGATCTGGAAATGGTGGTCACGGGTGACGCCGCTTCACTGACCGAAGGGGAAGAGCTGCCCGGCGTCTTGGACGTGACGATGTCTGGGGAGACGACGCTCGTCTACGAGATCAAGGAAGGGCCCGAAGCAGGCACGTTCGAGATCACCATCACCGGGGACCTCACCGCGTTTGAAGTGACCGGTACCGCGGATGGTGAGCCAGTCGAAGAAGAGACGCTGCCCGAGCTCGTCGAGATGGACCCGCTCGAGGTGAATGTCGTTGTGGACGAGCAAGGCCGGGTGGTCGACGACTTCGATCCGGGAGTGGGGCTCATGAGCGGCAGCATCGGGGCCTTTCTCCCCGGCCAGGGAAGCGACCTCGCCAGGTTCGTCGGTCCACCGATGTCCGACAGCGAGGTGAAGGTCGGGTCAACCTGGTCCGAGACGGTCGAGACTCAGCTCTTCCTGGGCGATCCGATAGTCACCACTATCGAGAGCGAGGTCACCGACATCACTGGGGACGGGATCTTTTTGATCGAGACGACGACTGTTGTCTCTGAGACATCCTTCGACATGGGGACGCTGCTCATCGAGATGTTCGAAGCATTCATCCCCGAGGAAGCCAGCGAAGAGGAGCTTGCCGAACTCGAGTCCCTCAAGGAAGAGCTGAGGCTTCTCTTCTCATTCGACGAAGCCACGGACGTCATGACGACGAGGTTTGACCCCCGCCTTGGCCTTGCCATTGAGGCGACGTCGGAGGGTGCGACGCATCTGTCGATGGATGTGAACATGCCAGACGAGACGACTGGAGAGATGGTCGCCTTCAGTCTCGAGATGGACGCATTTCAGACAGTCGGCTATCGGCTAGTCGATCCGCCCGGATAGCAGACGTCTAGCGCCTGCGCCAGGCTGTGTAGATCTGGCGGAGAATGCCGAGCGAGCCATCGCCCGACGCCGGATCGTCCCGATGCGCAGGTGAGGGCGGCTCGGGCGCAGGAGCCGGGGTTTCCCGGGCACGCGCCAACTCTTCACGGAGCTCCGCCAGGCGCTCCCTGAGGAACTCGGCCTCCGTTTCCGCTTTCGCCGCCCTCGCGCTCGCCTCTGCCAGCTGCTGGCCCGCCTCGTGGAGGTTGCCCAACTGGAGCAGCATCTTGTTCCAGGCATCGAGAGGGACCAGCGTCGTTCCTGGCGGCAGATCCTCTGCCGTTGGCTGAGGGGGAGGGGCTTGGTCTCGGGCTGGAGAGATCCTCGCCGGGGCATCGGTAGCCGGCGGAGGCGCGCCGGTGACGCTTCTTCCGAGCTCCCCAGCACGCTGGTAGACACCCTGGAGCGAAACCATCCGCATCTCCCCGACGGGCGTCTTCTCCATATAGGTGGCGACCTTGCCTCCCATGGCCCACTTGCGGAGCGTGGAGACGGGAATTCCCGTGCGCTGATGCGCCTCCCTCAATGTCACCCAGGTGGCCCCGGCCTTCGCCTCGCGATGGGGATGGCGTGTCTGGCGTGTTGGGCGGGGGGTGGAGGACCGGAGAGCCTCGCTCTCCCAAAGAAACGCGGAGTCGAAGTCGACCACGTGCCCATCATATGAGCGAAGCTGACGAGGTGCCGTCATTGCTGGCTACCGCTTACGTGGCCGGCGCGCTCCTAGGATGGGAAAGTGGAGGCCGCAGGCTGAGCATGACTTCTTTTCCCTCCGAGGGGATGCCGACCGAACCTGAGGTGCGCGCCCTCGTGTCTCAAATCGTGGACGGCCTTACCGACGGCGGATCGCATGAGCTCGATGAAGAAGTGAACTCCCCTGGTGAGGTCCCGTCACCTGCCGTCGGAAGCGAGGGCACGGGGGTCATTGCAATCGGGGCCGACCACGGAGGATTCCCGCTGAAAGAGCGGATCGGGTTCAAGCTCAGGGAGGCAGGTTGGCAAGTGGTCGACTGTGGGACCGACTCGCACGAGTCTGTCGACTATCCCGATTTCGCGCTGGCGGTGGCAAGGAAGGTCTCGTCTGGTGAATGCCAATGGGGGATCATGGTCGATGGCGCCGGGATCGGTTCGGCGATGGTGGCAAACAAGGTTCCTGGGGTGCGGGCGTCGCTTTGCTACGACGTCTCGTCGGCCCGAAACGCCCGCGAGCACAACCATGCCAATGTTCTCACGCTCGGAGCGGGGCTCACGGGAGACAGCCTCGCCTGGCAAATAGTGACCGAATGGCTCGCCACAGACTGGGCGGGGGGTCGTCACGCCCGCCGGGTTGCCAAGATCGACGCTCTCGACAAGCAATACTCCAGCCCATGAACCGCGAGGCTCTCGTCGAGGCGATCACACGCGAGGTGCTTGAGGCGCTGTCGTCGCGGTTCGACATGGCCGAGACTGGCGAGACGGTGAGGGAGGTGGTCGCCAACGGCGCCGATCGTGTTGCCTTTCACGGGGAGGCCGCGGACGTCCCCCTCGATCTCGCCCGCTACATCGACCACACGCTCTTGTCGGCGAGTGCCACAGCGGACGAGATCGATCGGCTCTGCTCCGAGGCCGAGCAGTACGGGTTCGCCTCCGTGTGCATCAACCCGACCTGGGTGAAACGAGCCGCCACCAACTTGAGGGGGACACGCGTCCCGGTTTGCACGGTGATCGGCTTTCCGCTGGGCGCCACGACGACCGAGGTGAAGGCCATGGAGGCGCGCAAGGCGCTCCGGGATGGCGCACGGGAGATCGACATGGTGATAAACGTCGGTGCCTTGAAGTCGGGTCTCCACGACGTCGTGTTCGATGACATCGCCAAGGTCGTCGACGCGGCGCACGAGGTGGGGGCCGTGTGCAAAGTGATCCTCGAGACTGCGCTCCTCACCGACGAGGAGAAGGTCATAGCGTCGGCACTGGCCAAGCGGGCGAAGGCAGACTTCGTCAAGACCTCGACCGGATTTGGCCCAGGTGGTGCAACCGTTTACGACGTGGCGCTCATGCGCGAGACGGTGGGACCGGACATGGGTGTCAAGGCGTCGGGTGGGGTGCGAACCGCCGACGACGCCGAGGACATGATTGCGGCAGGCGCCACGAGGATCGGCGCGTCTGCCGGAGTACAGATAATTGGCGGCCCCGATGGAGGAGACGATGGCGAAAGGTATTGAGCTCAGGTCCTACGCGTTCTTGGACAGTTTGCAGCCGCAGTACGCGGCATTCCTGGGGACGGTCGCCCAGGGTTTCCTCCCGCTGGCGGGCGATGCCTCTCTGTGGGTTGAAGTGGCGCCAGGGATCGAGATCAACAGGCTCACCGACATCGCCCTGAAGGCGACCGCGGTCACGCCAGGTCTTCAGATCATCGAGCGGTACTACGGGGTCTTGGAGGTCCACTCCGAGGACCAAGCCGAAACGCGAGCGGCAGGAGCGGCGATCCTCGAGGCGATAGACCACGATGAGGACGACCGGATGAAGCCCCGGATCGTCAGCTCACAGATCATCCGACGGATCACAGATCACCACGCCCAGCTGATCAACCGGACCAGACATGGCGAAATGATCATTCCCGGCCAGACGCTGTACGTCCTCGAATGTGAGCCGGCGGCGTATGCCTCGCTCGCCGCAAACGAGGCCGAGAAGGCTGCCGAGATAAACGTGCTCGAGGTGCGAAGCTTCGGCTCGATGGGCAGGGTGTACCTCGGTGGTGAAGAGCGTGACATCGATGTCGGGTGGCAGGCAGCGGTTGCTGCACTGGAAGGCCTGACGGGAAGGGAATCCGGCTGAATGATTAACCAACAACGAAAGGAGGAGCTTCATGGCTGAAGCTCTGGGAATGATCGAAGCTCGCAGCTTTCCGGCGATGGTCGAGGCTGCAGACGCCATGGTCAAGGCGGCCAAGGTCGAGCTGGTGAGCATGGAGAAGACCGGTGGCGGTTACGTAACTGCTGTCATCCGCGGCGACGTGGCTGCTGTCAAGGCGGCCGTGGATGCCGGTGTCCGTGGCGCCGAGAAGGTCGGCGAAGTCACGGCGACCCATGTCATTGCTCGCCCCCACGTCAATGTCGATCTGACGCTGCCTTTGGGCCGTCAGGAGCATGCCGCCGACGATCTCGGCTGAGCGATGCAGCTAGGCAGGGTGGCCGGAACTCTCGTTGCGAGTCGCAAGGAGGCGCTCATGTCGGGGATGAAGTTCCTCGTGGTGCGTCAAATCGATGACTCGAACCAGGACACAGGCTCCTACGTCGTGGCTGTCGATGCAGTTGGAGCTGGCCCTGGAGAGGTGGTTCTGTACGCGTCTGGAAGCTCGGCGCGCCAGACAGAGATGACCAGGGACCGGCCGTGTGATGCGGTGATCATGGCCATTGTCGACTCGTGGGACGTCGGCGGTGAGGTCAGGTACCACAAGGGCGAGGAGGGACGCTCTGGATAGGTCGAGACTCACCGACTCCGAGATCCAAGCGATCATCGAACGGGTCAAAGGGCGGGTGGCGGCCGCGGAATTCGCTGCCCGCGCCGGGCCGGCTCTGCGTGCCGGGGATGAGCTGTCCGTGTCCGAAGTCGA
>JAWWBL010000008.1:0-34107 GCA_033720975.1 Acidimicrobiia bacterium
CACCTCCACCGGGATACCAAGCCGTGCGATCGCCACCGTCGCCGCGACCGCTGCTGCCGATCCCGCCATGTCAGCCTTCATTCCGTCCATGAAGGCCGTCGACTTCAGTGACAGGCCTCCGGTGTCAAATGTGATCCCCTTGCCGACGAGCGCCAGATGCGTCACGGGCTCCGACGGAACGTGGCGAAGGACGACCACCCGCGGATCTCGGCGCGATCCCGCCGCTACTCCGAGCACCGCGCCCAAGCCCTCGGACACGATGCGCTCTTTGTCCCAGACCTCGGCGTCTACAGACGCTTCGGACGCGTACTCAGCGATTTCGGCGGCATAGGCATCCGGGGATTGGTCCTTGGCCGGTGTATTCACCCAATCTCGAGCACGCATTGTCGCATCGGCAAGCGCCCTGGCCTCGAGCACGGCGTCCTCCTCGGCTCCGACCAACTCGACTTCAGAGCAGCGGGTGACACGCTCTTCCGATCGCTCGGTCTTGTAGTCCCGATACTGGTAGGAGCCCAAAAGGCTTCCTTCGGTGACCGCCCGGGTAGCGCCGTCGAGCCCCGTGAGACAAAGCAGGCTCACCGCCCGCTCGGTCTTAACCTTTCGAATCGCCGAAGCCGAGGCGTCCCTCAGCGATTCGAACGCGACCTCGGAACCAAGCCCGACGAGCACAACGGCGTATGCCTCATCATGAGCCACAGTGATGGATTGTCCCTCCTTGCCCTCGAAGTCGTTCACCTCGAGAGTTCTCCGATCCAACCCGGCTACGAACTGCTCGGACCCAGGGGCAGCAACTCCAGCCTCCATCACCCCGGCAATGACGGTGGCGCCCTCCAGGTCTGGAAGATCCGATGTTGGTGTTATCTCCATGCGACTCCTCTCAACTGGCGAATGGACCGAGTCCGGCAAGTAGCGCACGGCCCAGGAACACTGCACCCAGGCTCGTCAGCACTGCCAGATAGGACAGGCCCGTGGCGGCCATCACGCCTGAGTAGGCCGGGTATCGAATTGCAGCGACCACCGCAGCCATCAGGACAACCGATGTGACGGCCAGCACCCAAAAAGCAACGGTGGGCCCACCTGCCGGCATGTCACCCATTGACGGAAGGACGACAGCATCCGCGACCAGGCCCGCTATCCCTGCGATCGCCAACATGCGGAGGGACCACCTGGGAAGCCTCGGGTCGACGAGGTACCAATGACCGAGCATCATCTCGGCAGTGACACCGCCGAGGGCGAGGGCAGCGGTCAACGCCGGTATCCAGGCGCTCAGGAGGCTCGCGTCAATGACGAATCCCAGGCCGCCAATGACCAAAGCTACCCCCGCCAATTGGGAGGACCGCGCCGCCACAAGCGCGATCACCACCCCGGCGAGTCCGACTCGAGCCCACAGCGCTCCCTCCCCCAGGGCTCCGGCTAGACCGATCACCATCGCGGTGCCCGCCGTCAACCAGGTAAAGCCTCGCCCGACGATGCTCATCCATGCCACGGCCCCCGCGGCAAGCGCCACGCCTCCCGCCCACGCCATGAGGATGAACTGCGGCTGGGCGACGGTTTGCAGATCTGAGGGCACGGCGCGGCATGATATGGCCCTATGACTGCTTGGCAGCCGAGAGTGTCGGTGATCATTCCTGCAAAGGACGCCGCCGAGACATTGCCGAAGACGCTGCGGGCGATCAACAAGCAGGGATATCCGGACATCGTCGAGGTCATCGTGGCCGCGGCCGACGCGGCGACGGCTCGCGTGGCCGCTGAGGAGGGAGCTCGAGTCGTCGACAACCCTTCCGGGACCACGCCCGCCGGCCTGAACCTGGCCATCCGCGCCTCGTCGGGTGAGGTGATCGTGCGGTGTGATGCGCACGCCGTTCTTCCACCCGACTATGTGTCGAGGGCCGTCGAGACGATTGCACGGACTGGTGCCGAGAACGTGGGCGGCATGCAAGTCCCTGTCGGTGAGACGGCATGGGAGAAGGCCATTGCGGCGGCGATGTCCTCACCTCTCGGCGCCGGAGACGCCCGTTACCGGATAGGCGGCGAGGAGGGCCCGACTGAAACGGTTTACCTCGGCGTGTTCCGTAGGAAGACCCTGGAGAGTCTGAGTGGCTACGACGAGCGGTTTCTCCGTGCCCAGGACTACGAGCTCAACCATCGGATCATTCGTTCAGGTGGGCTGGTCTGGTTCGACCCAGAATTGAGGGTCGAATACCGGCCGCGAGGGTCGTTAGGCAGCCTGGCACGGCAGTACTTCCAATACGGGCAGGCGAAGCGGCTCATGTGGCGGGCACATCCCGGATCACTGAAACCGAGGCAGTGGCTACCGCCGCTGGTCGTCATCGCTCTCATGGCGTCCATGCCGATCGCTCTCCTCGCCCCGTGGGTGTTGGCCATCCCAGCTGGCTACGTGGCTGCGCTGCTTCTCTATGACACGCCGACTGACAGGAATCCGCTGCGGACTGCCCTGGCCCTGGCGACGATGCACTTCTCCTGGGCTCTCGGTTTCCTCATCCGTCGGCCAGGGTGATACCGGCAAGATCGAGCCTCTTTCCGAATAACACCCGACCGTGGGCCCTCCGCACATACCAATCGTCATCGAACTGCGCGGTGTGCCCGCTGTGTCTCCGCCTCATGAAACCTTGCCGCGTGGTTGAGAACAAGACACCACCATCTCCCCTTACTTTCCTCAACAGAACTGAGTCCACTGCTCGGCGCGCCCTCCCGAATCTATAGTCGGCGAGAAGATCCCTGGTCGCCAGCATCGTCCCACCAGGAATGTGCGCAACTTCACGAAATTGGAACTCGTCGTCGTAGGCGAGGGTCCGGTCAGAGCCTTCGAGATACGCGAAGTTCGCAGCTTTACCCACAACCTCTGCGCCCGTGAGTTGCCATGCCGCGACGAGGTCAGCGACATGCTCGGCCGCGTACCAGTCGTCGTCATCGAACTTCGCCACCAGGCGGCCCGAAGCGCGCTCAACCAACCGATCCAAGACTTCACCAAGCGGCACATCGGTATCGAAGTCGTGGATCTCCGAAGCAATGCCCTCTGTTCCGAGGAGAGGCGTCAACTCAGCGCGGTTGAACTCGGAGCCGTGCAAACCGATGAGAAGTTCGAGCCGAGCGTAGGACTGCGCCAGGACACGGTTGATGGCTGCGGGAAGTAGAGACGGTCGCCGTGAGGCAAGGACCACACTCACCTCGGGCAGAGGAACGGTGGCGAATCCAAGCTGGGAGAAGTAGTCATCTGCGGCTGCCCAGGTGGATCCTTCCCAGAACCCGATGCGATGAGCTTTGGTTACCGCAGCTTCGAATGCAAAAGGCTGATCGAATCCGAGACTGCCCATGGTGATATGCGCTTCGTCCGGGACCACATGGACTGCTGCCCGATCTTCTCGGCGGGACAAAGGTGACCCTGGCGCCACGGCTATCGGAGTCCCTGTGGCGAGGGCGTGGACTGCTTCCTGTTGCTGACGCCATTCTGTCATAGTGGGCGGGATGCGGATGATCGCTGCTGACCTCAGGGCACGCGGATCGGTCAACTCCGCCTCATCGGCCTCAACAACACGAGCCGTGTCCATCGAGCGCCCAACCGGGTTGTAGGCCCTCAGGTCAGCCGCAGCATGGCGTCTGATCGTTAGTCGCTCGCCTGTACTGGATCGACATTCCCATGCGCCGGCCTCGACCGAGAACGCAGCTTCGAACGGTGCAGAAGCGTGGGCCGGTTCTCGAGCTGCAGCCGTGAAAACGACATCTGTCTGGAGTTCGTCGGTGCGCCTGCCTGGCTCCACCTCGGGAAAGGGAACGGCCCCTGGCTCGACTTCGACGACGATGAATCCGTAGCGGGCCCTCTTTTGTACCAACCTGGTGCGTGTCATCGCGGAGAGGGGATTGTCACGACGAGAGGCTGACCGTCTCCTCCACCAAAGCTGTGCCTTGGACCTGAGCCAGAATGGCGCCTCTCTTATTCTCCTCGGGTTGGAAGCGAGGACCCTCAGGAGTCGACGCGCCTCGCCCACCAAGTTCTTGCTCACGCTCACGATGGACTCTAGGCGTCAGGTGCGGATCTACAGTGATCACATGAATTCACCCATTGTGCATGTGGTGGGTGCGCGCCCGAACTTCATGAAGGCCGCCCCTGTGATCAAAGCGTGCGAGGAACGCGGATTGTCTCAGCAGCTGATACACACCGGGCAACACTATGACTCTTCCCTGTCATCGGTCTTCTTCGACCAATTGTCGCTGCCCAAGCCCGACATCTACCTGGGTGTCGGGTCATCACCGCACGGTCGTCAGACCGGAAAGGCTATGTCGGCGCTCGAAGAGGAGTTCGAGGCGAGTCCGCCCGAGGCGTGCATTGTCTACGGAGACGTCAACTCGACACTGGCCGCGGCCCTGGTGTGTTCAAAGATGCAGATACCGGTGGCTCACGTCGAAGCTGGCCTGCGCAGCTTTGACCGAACCATGCCGGAGGAGATCAACAGGATCCTTACTGACGCCGTGAGCGACCTTCTGCTGATTTCCTCGCCGGAGGCATACTGGAACCTGGGGAATGAAGGGATCGACCTGCGCAGGGTGGAATTCATCGGGAACACGATGATCGACACCCTTGTCCTTGGCCTCGAATACATCGACGCCAATCCGGTGACCCTACCCATAGCCCCGCCCGAGGCGTATGTGCTGATCACCTTGCACAGACCCGCGAACGTCGATGACCCGGATCGGCTGAGAGCGATAATCGAGGCGATAGCCAAGACTGCTGAGCACACACCATGCATATTCCCGGTCCATCCGCGGGGTCGTGATGCGATAGACCGGGTCGGAGGCTCGTCTATTCCTGGGCTCAGCATCCTCGAGCCTCAGGGGTATCTCGAGTTCCTCACACTTCAGAGAAATGCAGCAACAGTGATCACCGACTCTGGCGGAATCCAGGAAGAGACGACCGTGCTCGGGATCCCTTGTGTGACCGTTCGGCCTAATACTGAGCGCCCTATCACGCTGTCGATGGGCACAAACGTCCTAGCCGAACCGTCCGGTCTCGCCGACGCTACATCATTGGCGCTTGAACGAGCCACGGCTGTCTCACCGACCACACCGCCGCTCTGGGATGGGCAATCGGGGATGAGAGCGGCTGAAGCCATCTCTCGGTGGGTTCGCTAGCTGGGAGCTGACTCCCGGAGCCGCCGGCGGCGAGAAACGTAGTCCTGATACCGCTCGACCGTTTCTGCGGCGGGGCCCACCTCCATGAGGGTCCCTCCGTTGAGCCACGCGACCCGATCGCAAAACTCTGCCACCCGCGGCATGGAGTGAGAAACGAAAACAATCGTCCCCGAATTCGAAAGTAGCTCGTCCATAGAAGCTTGACTCTTCGAGCGGAATGATGCGTCCCCCACTGAGAGTATCTCGTCCAACAAGACGATATCTGGCGTGAGGTGCATTGAGATTGAGAAGGCCAATCTCGCGAACATCCCAGACGAATAAGAACTGACCGGGAGATCGATTGCATCCTCCAACTCGGCGTATTCGACTATCTGGTCGAACATCTCATCGATCTCGACCCTGGTCAGGCCCTGTGCCAAGCCACCCAGATAGACATTGCGTCGACCTGACAGTTCGGGTTTGAACCCCACACCAAGACTCAGCAGCGTGGACACTCTGCCCCGCACTGTGACGGATCCGGTGGTGGGGGCAAGAGTCTGAGCCATGACTCGCAACAGGGTTGTTTTGCCTGCGCCGTTGTGCCCGATCACACCGAAGGCCTCGCCGCGCATGACAGTGAAAGACACATCACGCAGGGCAACAACCTCACGCTGCGAACGGCGGAACCCGCGGCGGAGCGTGGGGCGAGAGTCAACGTATGGCCGGAAAGTGACACCGACATCGCGAACGTCGATCGCGGGCCGCGTCACAGTTCTCTGACCATCACTTTCTCATATCTGACAAAGACACCAACTCCCACCACAAACACTGCCACGGTCCAGAGTCCGAAGACTGCGACGTTGCTCCAGTCCCAGGGGCTACCGAGAAGTGCACCTCGGTAGATCGCAAGTAAGTGCCACATCGGGTTCATTTGCAGGATGGTCAGAATCGTTTCATCTGCCCCCTCCAGGCGGTCCAGCGTCCAGATAATTGGACTCGCGTACAACCAGACCCGATTCACGTACGGAAGGAAATTCGTGAGATCGCGGAACGGAACGACCAATCGGGCGCTCGCAGACGCCAGACCCACGTTGAACAGCACTTGAAGAGGTATCGCCAGCAGGAGAAGCCAAAGCGGTCCCACGAGTATCGGTACTCCGGCCAACACCGCAATCAGCCCTAGTACCGGAAGGGAGAAGAGAAATCCCATACCCGACTCCACTATTCGAGCGATCGGAAGCACGAGTCGCGGGAACTTGACATTGGCAAGGAGCTTCGCGTTCGAGAGAATCGACTGTGCTCCCCCAGCAAGGGACTGCCCGCTGAATTGGAATACGAACATCCCGCACATCAGGTACACCATGAATTCAGGCGTCCGGGAATTGAAGAGAAGCCCAAAGATGAGGAAATACACCCCGCCGAGCAACAGCGGGTTCAAGACCCACCATACGAGTCCGAGGGCCGTTCCCGCATTCCTGGCTGAGAAGCTTCCCCATCCCAAGAAGACGGCAAACTCCCGGCGACGCCACAGCTCGGTGAGGTATCTGCGGATGCGCGAGTAAACGGAGGGGGGTCTGGGAGGCGCGGCGATGCCCACGAGCCCAGTGTACAAGGCGGGATATCTCAATCGAATGCTCGATAGCGACAAAGGCTTGTGAAGGGGAGGCGACGCTTTACGATGACCAACGGCGATGTCATTGAGAAAGCTCCGGTGGCTCGCGCTGCTGATACTGGGAGTCGCCGCGGCGCTGATCACGCTATCAGTCAACCCTGTTTCTGCCAGTGCGCCCTACACCGAGGTAAGCATCGCGCTGGCCCCGGCCGAGCCGGGAACGGTTGACCTGCCCGAGCCACACGAGGAAAGCCACGCGGGGCACACGGAGGAGCTCTTCGTCTCCCAAGTGATCGAGTCGAACTTCGACCTCGCGGGTTTCGCCTGGAGTTCGGGGACCGTTACCAGCACCTGGGTTCAGACGCTCGCGCCTGCCGATGGCTGGAGTGAGTGGATGTTGTTGGGCATCCATCACGACGACGGAGGCCGGGCAGGAAGCGATCCGATCTGGGCGCCGGGATCGATTGGTTTTCGCGTCGCCTTCGAAGGCGTACCCGTGAGTCCGATCGCTGGCCTCGTGCAACGCTCGGAGGCCGGGAGCCGGGGGCTGGAGTCGCCGAATGACAAGCCCCAAACGACGAACTCGATGGAGACGGCAGACAACCCATCCAGCTGGATCCACCCGAGGGAGGACTGGGACACCGAGGACTGCGCTCCACCCGAAGACCACACCCACGTAGCCGATGTCCAAGCGGTGGTGATCCACCACACGACCGGCGCAGACTATGCCCCTGAGGAAGTTGCTGAGGTCATTAGAGGGATCTGCCTATTCCATGTGAACGGGCGTAATTGGGGGGACATCGGCTACAACTTCCTCGTCGACAAGTACGGCGGCATCTGGGAAGGGAGGAGGGACAGCCTCGATGCTCCGGTTTCGGGTGCACACGCCTTCGGGTTCAACTCGAGAACCCAAGGAGTCGCACTCATCGGTAACTTCCAGGCAGCAACCCCTCCCACCGCTCAACGGGATGCCTTGGTTCAAATACTCGACTGGCTCACCGGGCGCTATTTCCTGGACCCCGAAGGAGCCGCTTTTCTCGTATCGCGTTCCGATGGGAGCTTGTTCGGTGAGGGTGAAGGGGCCTGGATGCCGACGATCGTCGGGCACCGCGACCTCGTGAGCACCTCCTGCCCCGGCAATGGCGCGCACTCGCTGCTGCCAACCATCCGCTCCTTGGTCCAGCCTGTTCCCATTGCAAACCCGACCTCGCCTGGTGACGAGCTGTTCGTGTACAGCTCTGACAATGGTCGCCACAGATTCGACAGCATCGAAGCCGATGGAAGCTTCGCCAACGCGGTTAGCCAGGGCTGGCAGCAATCAGGCTGGAGCGTTGTCGAGCCAATCGATCTGTCGGGCAACAACCGGGATGAACTCCTCTCATACTCGACAACTACAGGCGCGATAGCGTTCGACTTTCTCAACGCGGACGGCAGGTTGGGAGCACGGATTCGGACCGGACAGCTCGGCCGCGGGTGGACTTCCGTCGAGCCGGCGGAAACGGATGGCGATGATCGCAGCGAGCTGTTCTTCTACCGGATCACCGACGGCCGATTTGGCTTTTATCAGTTGAGAAGCGACGGGATGCTCGGCAGCGCTATTCGGGTCGGCTGGTTCGGCGCGGGTTGGACGTCGGTGGAACCGATAGACATCGACGGGGACCAGGTAGACGAGATGCTGTTCTACAGGAGCGACGACGGGCGACTAGCCGTCTACGACATGTCGCCTGACGGACTCCTTGGCTCGCCGATCCATCTCGGTTTCATCGGTGCCGGCTGGGACGTGATAGAGCCTCTCGACCTTGGTGGTGACGGAACCACGGCCTTTCTCTTCTACCGCTATCGGGATGGGAGATACGCGGCCTATAGAACTGGGCCAACCGGCGCGCCGACCGTCCTTCTCGGCGTCGGGAACTACTCCGACCAGTGGACCAGCATCGGCTCACCCGACCTGGATGAGTAGAGCAACACCGTCAACGCAATCTCCCATCTCCACCCTGTGACGCGCCTTCGCACCATCTCCCGAAGAGGCGCCCGGATAATCTCCAAGGTCCTGGTTCGCATAGCGTCCAGCTTGGGACCGGTGGGCCGCCCCATACTCCGCTGGTTGGAGAGAGCGGGATCGTGGCATGCCTCTCTGGCTCTTGCGCGAGCACTAACCAACCGGGCACCGGACAAGTCCCTTATTCATGCAGAGCGCTTAATGCAGGCCCGACCAACCTTGTGGGAGGCGCACTTTCTGAGAGTTGCGGCATTGGATGCGATGGGTCGGAACACCGAGAGTTGGAGAGCCCGGCTGGCTGCAGCTTTCCTGACAGCGGAAGCCGGAATCCCCGAGCTGGGTCTGCGCTGGTTCGAGAAGGGGAAACTCGAGAGATTCGAGCTTGCTGCGAGATGCGACCGGTCAGGCGAGGGAGCGCATGATCTCGCCCGCGACCTCATGGCACTGGGGGGAACCTCGGCGGCAGGAACCGCACTCAAGCGTCTCATGGCCTGGCGAGGGCCTGAGGCAATCCCTCTCGACCCACTACTCCCGCGGGTTCTTTCTGAGCGGGATGCTGTGACGTTGGCAATCCACATGCGTCAAGCCGGAACCGTTCGCCGGGCGCTCGACCTCCTCGAGATGTTCGAACCTTCCCCGACCATCGAGCGGGCTCTCCGGGGACCAGCACAGGATCTCCGGGCAATCGATGGGCTGATCGCGCTCCCATCACTTGGCACTGAACCGATCGACACCGTCCCCGGTACATCCCTCTATCTACTCCACAACTCTCTACCCCTGAACTCGGGGGGGTACGCGACGCGGACCCACGGCCTGCTCAAGGGCCTTGCCGCTGCGGGACGGAACGTGATCCCCATAACCCGGCCCGGGTACCCGGATCCCGAACGGTCCTTTGAGCAAGACATCTCCAAATCAAGCGATGTCACAGTTGACGACATCACCTACCGACGGATCATCGGCGAGGTGACGGCTACCCCCAGACAGGATCTGCAGGGCTTCGTCGAGACTTATGCTCGAGGTCTCGAGCCTCACATCCGGTCTGCCAAGCCAACGATCATCCATGCAGCGTCGAACTGGTGGAACGGCATCGCTGGGATCGCAGTGGCTCGCCGATACGGCCTGCGTTCGATCTACGAAGTCCGAGGGCTCTGGGAGGTGACGAAGTCCTCCCGAGTCGATGCCTGGCAGGAGTCGGAGGTCTATCACGCTGACGTTGCCTATGAAACACTTGCCGCGAGAGAGGCCGACCGCGTCTTCGTGATCACAGAGGCCTTGCGTGACGAAATGGTGTCCCGGGGTGTCAGCGCCGACAAGATGTCAGTCGTTCCAAATGCTGTCGACACGACGGCGTTCTTCCCGCGGCAACGGAACCGGGAATTGGCCAAAGAGCTGGGGATCAAGAATGCCACCGTGGTGATCGGCTTCGCTGGATCGATGACGTTTTACGAAGGCCTCGGCGACTTGCTTGTTGCAGTTGCCCAAATATCAGAGACGACAAATGTGCCGCTCGCGGTTCTGCTCGTGGGGGATGGCCCTGTTCGAGACGAGCTGCAGTCGAGCGCACGAGAGCTCGGGATCGAACAACTGACGATCTTCACCGGCCGTGTTCCCCACGAGGCAGTGATGGAATACCTCTCACTGATGGACGTGACTCCTTTTCCGAGGCAGCCACTCCCGGTAACGGAAATGGTCTCACCGCTGAAGCCTTTGGAATCTATGGCTAGCGGGGTCGCAGTACTCGCCTCAGACGTCGCTGCCCTTCGTGAGTTGGTACCCCCGGGCACCGGCTTGCTTCATCGCAAGGGAGACGTCGAAGACCTGACCGAGCAGTTGCGAATGCTCGTTGAAGACCGTGACCTGAGGGACTCGTTGCGGACTGCCGCACTCGAATGGGTGCGAAACAATCGAACGTGGGAAGTCGTGGCCGCCGAGGTTGCCCGCGTCTATGACGCTCTCGAAGCGGGATGAGCCAGGCTCAACTCGGCCTGACCCCAACACTGTCGAAAGCGGCGCGATAACGCTCCGCGTTGTGCGACCACTGCCGTTCCTTGACCACCCACGCCTTTGCCGCCTCCGCCTTGGCGAGCGCTTTCTCACGATCTCCAAGAATCCCCGCAAGGACCCGGGAGAGGGACTCGCTGCTGCCTGGATGAAACACAGAACCGCGCTCTTCAGAGTCACCAACGATCTCTCTCAGCGCAGGTAGATCCGAAACCACCAAGGGAACGGACATGGCCATCGCCTCGAACGGTTTTAGCGGTGTCGTGTACCGAGCGGCCCGATCGTCCTCTCTTGGGACCACAAAGACATCTAGCAATGAGTAGTAGTCGGCCACGTCCTCATGTGGTACGGGGCCCACTACCGAGACAAAGTCGGACAGTGCCAGGGACCGGACGCGGCGAGAAACTTCCTCTCGCATGGGGCCGTCGCCGATCAGGAGGCACTTCAATTCAGTACCGCGCTCTTTTAGCTTCGCGACAGCATCAACCAGCACCAAGTGGCCCTCACGCCTCCCGAAATTGGAGATGTAGCCCACAACCGGCAGCCCGCTCGGGTTGAGCCTTTCCATCAGGCCTTCGTGAGCACGGCGGGCCTCGAACATCTCCGAGTCGACAGCGTTGGGAACGACATGGATTTGCCGAACCGGTGCACCGCTCCTCTCCAGCTCAGATCGGATGCCTTCGCTCAAGACAACTACGGCATCGGCAGCACGAGCGAGACGAACTTCCTGGAGCCATCGGAGCCACGACATCTGACGATGCACCGGGAGCTTCTCACCGGAGTATCCCCAAGTCTCGGAGAGCACCCCCCGGACTTCATAGACGAATGGAACTCGCAACGCTCGAGCCACGCTCAAACCCACAAGACCAATCTCGGGCCCTATGAAGCCCGAAGCAGCATGGACCAAGGCGGGCCGGACATCCATTGCCGCCGCATAGAGAGAGTGAGCGTTGACTTCGAGGTCCTCAGCAGCCGACCCTGTCGGGAACGGAAGGTCAGTTCCTAGGCGCCGATACTCCACGGTGCCCACACCGATCGACGCCTCCGCCGTGTCGTCGGCGTTGATTGGGGTGCATGGACAGACAACGAACCCAGCCGCCTGCTGGGCCTCGACAGAGCGCTGGGTGCGAATTGTGTACCCAGAGCGCGCATAAGGCAGCGAGGCCTTGTAGAAGGAGAGTATGCGGCCAGGTAACGGGACGGGCGGTTCAACGACCCGAGATTCATCCAGGATCAGACGATCCGGTGCCCACTCGATGTCGAGAATCGTCAGCAATCCTGAGAGCCGGGCCAAGCGACGACCCCATTTGCCGCTCTCTCGCTCGTCGGCCGAACGGACCGCTCGGGTGGCAACGGCATGCGCTTGGTGGATCTCACCCTCCGCCATCAACTCGGCGTAGGCCGATTCGAGACGGTGGTCGAAGTCGCCGTTCTCGAGGGCTTTGTGGAACGGCCTCGAGCTCAGTGTCTGACCCGCTCCTTCACGAGAGCCCAGGGGACCTTGGAGGTCCGTCGACGCAACAACCTGACCTCGGCATCAGGGAAAGTGGCGACGATCCTCTCGTTAGGAAATCGCTGCAGGTGCCCGGCAGGCAGCGGCTCAGGTTCGTCATACGGGATCGTGACCAGCAATTCCCGGCGGGCCACTCGGCGCAGCTCGCTCAGAGCGGCCTCGAAGGTTTCGTCGTCCATGTGCTCGAGGCACTCCATACACGTGACATCCTCGAACTCACCATCCTCGAAGGGCAAATCGGCAGCATTGGCCCATACCAGCTCAACGCGATCGTTGAGTTGTACAAGGCCTGAGTGAGGTCGGATATCCACACCAACAACCTCGGCAAACTTTCCGGACATCTCGGCTGCATACACGAACTGACCGATCCCGATGCCAACGTCGAGGAGACGCCCACCCCCCTCGATCTGACTCAGTACGTAAGACCAGCGCCTGTAATCAGAGGACCGGAGAAAGTTCCGAGCGGTATCACCGTAGATCTTTTTGTACTCATCGAAGACCTTCCGAACTTCAGGCGACATCGCAATGTTGTCGATCACGGTCGACCGAAATCGAGGGCGGAACAACTTGGAGAGACGGCCCCTCACAAGACCTCCAGCCCATCCGGGAAAAGACCCAAGCGTCGATATACATTTCGTGTGTCGAACACGGAACCGGCTCCCTCAGCAATCTCCTCGTACTGAAGGCCGGAGTGGTCCGTGAGAATGACCGCGAGATCAAAACCCGAAAATCGATCAGCCGACGTGAAACCGAGAGATTGAATGACTTGATCCCCCACGACGGGGTCATGGATCTCGAGGTGTGCATTGCGCCGGATCAACTCGACGACGACTTCCATCGCGGCCGACTCTCGATAGTCAGCGACGTCAGGCTTGTAGGCCAGGCCGACTGCCAGGATCTTGCTCCCGTTGATGGCCTGCCCTGTACGGTTGAGAACCTCCCCAATGCGATCCACTACGTAGGCCGGCATGATCGCATTGGTTTGCTCGGCCAAGTCGATGAATCTCGTCGGGAACCTCAGCTGGCGAGCCCGCCAAGCGAGATACTGGGGATCTAGGGGGATGCAGTGGCCCCCAACACCGGGTCCCGGGTAGAAAGCTTGAAATCCGAACGGCTTGGTCTTCGCAGCATCGATCACCTCCCAGATGTCGATGTCGAGCTCTCGTGCCAGCATGGCAAGCTCGTTGACCAGTCCAATATTGACGGCGCGGTAGGTGTTTTCCAGCAACTTGGTCATTTCCGCCACTCGTGAGTTGGAAACCACGTGAACCTTCTCGACGAGGCGCGAATACGCGGCTGCGGCTACCTCTGTAGACGCTGGCGTCAGTCCGCCGACCACCTTGGGTATCGCAGCGGTCTTGATCTCGTTGCCGGGGTCGACTCGCTCAGGCGAAAAGGCAACAAAAACGTCGACGTCGACTTTCAGCCCACGGTCTTCCAGGGCGGGGACGAGCACTTCCTCGAGAGTCCCCGGGTATGTGGTCGACTCCAAAGAGACCAACTGGCCGGTACGAGCGTGATCGGCGAAGGTCCGCGCCGCGTCGACGATGCTCGACATGTCGGGTTCCCGATTGCGGCCCAGAGGCGACGGCACACAAAGGAAAACGGCATCGGCCTTGGAGAGCTCTGATGACTCGGTCGTGAAGCTGAGACCTTTGTCGAGCGCTTGCCCGAGGACGTCGTCCGGTACATCCACGATTGGTGACCGCCCGCTGAGTAGCCCGCTCACGCGAGCCTCTGAAATGTCGTAGCCGATCACCGCGAGGCCTGCATCCACAGCCGTCACGCAAAGAGGCAGTCCCACATAACCGAGTCCGACAACGGCAGCGGTCCATCTCTCGTTGGAGAAGTAGTCCCGGCGTTCACGAGTGTCCATCGGAGGCGGAGAGTAACGGCAGGAGACCGCTTCTCAGTAACCTCATGAACGTTCAATCAGGGCGTGGAGACGTGATGCTCGCGAGCTGAGGGTCATAGTTTCCCACACCCAAGCTGGAGCCGATGTGACCCCCGAGGGAGAGGTCGTACATCGCATATCGGCCGTCGGACTTGCGGTAATAGAGCATTTCGGAGGTTCCGTCTCCATCGAAGTCCGTCGGCTCGATGATGTCCCACCCGACACCGAAGTTGGCTTTTCTGACGCTGTGGCCGATTGTTCCGTCGGGCCTCAGGTAGTAGTAGGCGAACCTTCCATCGGACTTGCGGTAGAAGAACATCTCGTCGACCCCATCGCCGTTTATGTCGAGCGGCTCTGAGGAGGTCCAACCCGGTCCGAAGTACCCGACACGAACAGCGCTGCCGATGGTCCCATTCGGTCCCAAGTCGTAATAGGCAAAACGACCGTCCGACACCCTGTAGAACATGAGATCGTCGGTCGCCTCGCCTTGGAATCTGACGGCCTCGACGGCCGTCCAACCGGGCGCCCAATTACCAGAGAGCCGGACGGAACCCAATGTTCCGTCGCTGTTGAGGTCTCGATACTCATATAGCCCGTCTGAGCTCCGATAGAAGAGAAGCTCGTCGCGTTCATCACCATCTACATCGAGAGCTTCGACATGAGTCCAGCCGACACCGTACGAGCCGCTACCGAGAGTCTCGAGTGAGCAACCAGCGCCATCGACGTCCCGGTACCACCACTGACCGTCTGACCCTCTGTAACCCAGCAAGTGGTCGCCATCGGACGCCATGGCCGAGCCGGCAGACAGTCCATCGATGCTGGTGATGTAGTGGGATAGCAAGCTGAGCTTCGTGCGCAACTGGTTTCCTGTGTACGTTCGAGTGGTCGGGCCCGACGGGTCAGATCCTTGGATCTGGATGGCGGAAGGGCTGCCGGAGGCGTTAACGGAAATGATCTGTGCGCTCCCCACACAGACAAAGCCCAAGGCGCTCGCAAAGCCGACCTGCGAAAACGCCTTCTGCCATTGAGTAGCACCTGGGTCCGCGACCGATCGCAGGTACGGGTAGGGAGTACCACCCCAGACCTCCTCGTTGTTCTCAGTGGCACCTCCGCTTGATGAGAAGTAGTAAGCCTCGATCGCTCGGCCACCGGAGTGGGCATGTATCAGAGCGAGCCCGGCAGTGTCGTCGACCGCCTCTACCCAGAAAACGCCCCAGTCGACTCCGCCGCTGGACTCCGACTCCTTGGCCCATCCGATGTACTTCTGATCCCATGTAGACGAGTACAGGTGACAGGCGCAGTCGGCGAGCCGCTTGAGCTCGCCAGGGGTCGACTCTGCACCCGTGCCGATGTTTCTCCAGACCCAGGCCTTGTACAAAGCGAAGGTGCGTCCAGCTATTGCTTGGGCTTTCAGGGCTTCGGCTGGCCACGAGGACGGCATCTCGCCGAGGCCATAGAGATAATCCTCGAGGTTCAGTTCGACGACCACGTGGAAGAGCCCGTCCGGAGCCTGAAGGAACAAGATGCGGCCTCTCGCATAGGTGCGGTTCAGCTGGGGAGCCGAAACACGTGTGGACGGTTGAGAAGACCACGTCAGCTCCCCAACACAGGTTGTGGCTGAAGTCACAGCCACCTCCCCGTTGTAGAAGCGGCAGGAACCGGAGCCATTGCTCCGATATGACCAATCCTTGCCGTCGCCCGGGCTGGCCGTCAGGACACAGTTCCCGTTGACACAGACATTGACCGGGCCGCCGACTGCCTCGAAGTCAAACTGGGTGACATCTTGATCCACGCCGATTCGGAGCGGGTTGGCGTGGCCAACGAGATCCCCTTCGCCGACGGTGCCGATCTGAGCGCCGGTGTAGAAGTAAGTCAGGATGTCCTCGGCACTCGACCCCGACTCGGCCATAGCCCGCGCCCCGTGTTGGGACATACCTATACCGTGACCCCATCCTCCACCACTCACGACAACCTCCGAGGCGAGGGCCTGACCAGCGCCGAGAAATGTCGCGAGCGTGACAGCCAGGCAGATTGTTAGGCGTTCTCTCAAAGGCGTCCTTGGAGGGATATTGATTCCGGCAGAGCGAAGTCGCCCAGCGTGGGGCCTGATCTTCAGTCTGACAACTTACAGCGGACGGTCCGGATGTCCACGTTCTCGCCGGTGCCGCTCATTCCTGCCAGAGTTGGTGAGCCAGTGAGAAGGAACCTGCGTGCCCTCACGTTTTCAGATGTACGGGCCCTGACCGGGTCGGGATCCAGTCTGAATGGAGGAGTTCAAAGCTCTCCTATGTTGTCCTCGATGGTGATTGGGAACCGATGACTCTGCGACGCGGCGCCTGGCTCGGTGCGAAATCCAACCGATCGTTGGTGGCCATCCGAGATCTCATAACGTCATACGCGACCGATATCGAATCCTTCTGGCCGGATGACTCGTATTTCCACCGTAGAAACCGATTCAAGCTCCGGAGAGGGTGGGACTCGGTGCGGAACGCGTCATCCGAACCGGTCTCGGCGCTCATTGATGAATTCATCGACGTTCTCACTGAGAGGCGTGACGTCAATCAGCAAACCGTCTGTGTCATGAGCAATGGTGGAGCCGGTTGTCACTTCTTTGGAGAGCTCCTCAACGAGATGGGCCCCTTTCGCCTGACCGACGAGGTCTATTACCCACCTGGCCTACTCGAAACCCTCGAGAGAATCGAGCCGGCGATGGCGTCAATGGCTCTCGATTTCGTCGATCTCGTCCACGCTGGCGAATCCCCACACGATTCGCGGAATCTCATCATCGTGAACATTGGGCATCTGCGGCCTGACGCTCGACCGGCTGACCTGAGGCGGCTCGGGCATCGGGCCCATTTCGCGGTCTTACTCCGCAATCCCTATCAAGTGGCGGTCAGTCGCGCACTCAGAAAAGAAGAGTATCGGGCTGCAGTCGGGGGCGATCCTGACGACGACCGCTATCTCGCGCAGCAAGCGAGGTACGGAGCCAGTTTCTTGGAACGGGTCAGTCGGGAACGTTGGGACAGCGTCCACCGTTACGAAACGCTCGTGCGCGACCCGATTGCAGTCCTCAGAGACTTCCATCTGAGTTTCGGGGTGGAGATGAGTCTCGACGAGGCCCAGGCCGCCGCCGAGAAATTCTCGATGAATGCCGACAGAAACGAGTCGATCAACCTCAACGACTCCCCGCGTTCGCCACTGACGGCGTCTCAAGTCGCGATTCTCATTGACTCCCTCGAATCACCGGCACGACAGTTCGGGTACATGGAGCGACCTCTCGCAGAGGTCGAAGAGGGCACAACCTCTTCGCTCTGGCTCCCACTCTTCGCACGAGAGACCCTGTACTCGTCGAGCCAGTATGAGCGATTGTGTCGTGGTCGGGTCCAAGTGTTCCGATCACAGCCAGAGACTGAACTTCCAGCAAATCCGACCTGGAGCGAAGATCCCCTCGGGAGCAAAACGTGGCGCCTCTACTTTCACAGTCTGCAATGGCTACTCGGATGGGCCTGGGGCATCGACAACTCGGAGTCTCGGGATCGGGCGTTAGACAACCTCTTCTCGACTATCCGCTCCTATCTCGAAAGCAACGTCCTGACCGATCCGAAAGACGAAATGGCCTGGGACGATCACAGCGCTGCAGACCGTCTTGCGGTCCTCTCGTATCTCTACCACCGGTATCTACGAGAAGAAATGACGAGCTTGGAACACGGGCGCTTCCTCGAAGGAATTGCAGTCCATGTTGATCGTGTTCTTCATTTTCGAGCCTCGCGCCGGTGGATAGACAGCAACCACGGTGTGTTTCACGCGGCCGCGCTGATCAGTTGTGGGATTGTTTTCAGGGGCCAACCGCTCGCGGCATCGGCTTTCGACGGTGGAGTCCGCTATCTGGACGAAGTTGTCCAGAATCTGGTCGAGCCGGTCAGCGGTGCTTCCACCGAACAGTCGATGAGCTATCACTCTGTGAACCTCGCTCTGCTACGAGAGGTTCGCAAGTTTGCGGAGGCGCACTCATTGCCACTCCAAACACAGCTCTCCGACCTCTGCGCCAAGATGGTCGAGTTCAATCACCTGATCCGCTGCGCCGACAACCGGCGTCCTGCTATCGGCGACACCCCGTACGGCGACCGAATCCCAGCAAGAGCGTTACGCCTCCATCCGGATGAGAATCCGACACCTCACACGGTCTTCGTCGAATCCAACGGCGAAGCTGGGACACCCATACCGAATCTGAACGTTCTCGAGCCAATCGGTCTCGCTGTCTTCCGAAAGGGGGAGAACTTTGCGGACGATGCCAGCATCACCCGCGCTTTCTTCACCTTTGCCTCGAAGAGAGGACATCACGGCCATTTCGACGCGCTCTCACTGTGTCTCCACCTACGAGGGCGAGACGTTCTGATCGATTCGGGCGGACCGTACGCCTACGGGGATCCACTCCGTTTCTCCTACTTCGTCGCCCCGCGCGCCCACAACACGATTCTCGTGGATGGGACCGATCACACGGGTTCCGGATCTCTGGATGACTATGCAGCCGAAGGAGGAACGGCCTGGGTGGCAGCTTCTCATCGGGGTTATGAGGGAATCATCCTTCGGCGGGCGTTGATCGAACTGGACGGCGACGCTTTCGCTGTGGTCGACTCATCCAACGAACTCGATTCCGTGCGGCAGTTCACGACCCTTTGGCATCTGCCTCCGGGGACACGAGTCGAGACCCACACCTCAGAGTCTGGAAAGCATGCCCTACTGAGCGACGGCGGCGGCACCAGAATCGCCAACATCTCATTCATCGGCACCAATGAAGTACACCTTCGCGTCGAACGGGGCGACGACAACGGAGAACCGATCGGCTGGGTGACGACTGGGCCGGGCAAAATGGAGCCTGCCGAAGTACTGATGGCAGAGACAAGTGCAACCAGGCTCCTATCCGCCACTGTGATCACATCGCCGACAACACGGCAACCGACTGTTGGCATTGTCGGCGACGAGGTGAGACTCTCATCAACGACCAGAAACATCGCCGCCAGATGGTCGGCCACAGGGTTCGCACTAACCGAGGCCTCTGAGTCCCACACTCCTTAGATTGAGAGCATCCTCAATTGCTCGAAAAACCTGATGGATACGATCGGGGGCTTCATCTCTTCGGCGTACTCCATCGCTGTCTCACGCGAAAACCCAACGACGAAGTCACGCGCTGAGATGAGAGCGTCTCCCAGTGCGCTCGTATCACTTGGATCGAACCCGATGCCCAGGCCACGATCGATCAACGATCTGAAGCCGCCCGTATACGGGGCGATGATCGGCACGCCGTTCGATATGGACAGCATCGCCGCCCCCGAATTGAGGCTGGAGCGGTAGGGCAACACCGAAATGTCGAGGGCGGCCACCGCCATGGTCAGCCAGCGGTCGTCAAGCCTTCGAGCCAACAGGCGCACAGTCGGCGACGATTCGATCCGCGCAATGAGCTCCTTTGAATCGTCGTCCCTGCCGGGAACCCCCGCTATCAGAAGTCGCACTGTCGCGTCGTCAATCGACAGCCTCGTAACCTCGTCGGCAAGGGACTCCAATCCTTTATACGGTTGAATCGAGCCGATTGCGCCAAATATCAGGTGCTCTCGCTCGAATCCAAACTCAAACCTTGCCTGCTCTCGCTCGATATCGGTGGGGTAGGCACCTACATACGAGGGATGCGGGACAACGACGGTCTTGTGTTCGGGAAGCTGATACATACTCGAGAGCTCGGCGACGGTCTCGTCACCCATGACATGGATCAGGTCCATCAATTCCGCCAGCATCGACCTCATTCGCCGCTCCTCGTCCGGATAGCGACATCCGTGAGGTAGTGCGTTGTGAACAGTCCAAACCAGACCGACTCCCTTCTCCTTGGCTGACGTGAGTAGATCCACAAAGTGATCAGCCCGCACTCTCGCCGTCTGTGCATCGGGGGCACCTCCCAGCACGCCCGAGGTCCAATGCAAATGGAAGAGCGAGTCCACTCCCTGTTGCGCGGCCGCGACGAGAGCGTTGAGGTCCTCGATATCCGGTATCGGAACCGGTGCAAAGCCGCTGGAGCGGGCGCGGCAGTAGAGCAAGGCCTGGTAGGGATTCATTCGGGCAACGGGGTGATAGCCCAAGACGACGCCATCATCTCCCGAGAGACTCCGGACTGCTCGGAGAACGTTGGCTGAGGTAGGAACATCCTCGGAGTAGATAGTCATAGCCCTAGGCGGTCGAGAACGACTTTGTATCTGGCTGCGTTGGCCTCGACTGTTCGCTCATCCACGACCCATTTCCGCGCGTTGCGGCTCAGCTCACTTGCGGATTGCCCGTGGTCTAGCAGCCAGGAAGCTCTTTCGGCCAGAGACGCTGCGTCTCCGCGCTTGAACACCAGACCTCGAACGCCCGGCTCAACGATCTCTTGGAGGGCAGGGAGGTCTGACACGACGATGGGACAGCCCATTGCCATTGCCTCAACGGGCTTGAGCGGGGTCACGAAGCGAGATGCCCGGTCATATATGCGGGGCACAGCGAAGACGTCGATCAGCGCGTAATAGTCCTCGATCTGACTGTTCGAGACATGACCGGTCATGACGCAATGCGACTCGAGGCCCAGCTCATGGATGCGATGCTCAACGGCGTCACGGTGCGGTCCATCCCCAACGATGAGGCCCGCCACATCCTTGCCTTCAGCTCGCATCAGCCCGACCGCTTCGACAAGAAGCTCAACACCTTCTCGTTGTCCTAGGTTCGATATGTATCCGAGGACAGCCTTGCCGCTCAGTCCCAGGCGGCTCATCAGAATTCGCGGTTTCGGTCGCGGGGTGAATCTCGCGACGTCCACCACGTTGGGAACCACCATGATCTTCTCGGGATCCCCACCCCTCCGGACCAGCTCCGACTTCATGGTTTCGGCAATGGTGATCACCAGGCTGGCGTCCCCCATGCACCGGAGTTCCTGCGACAGTCGGCGCCTGTAGTACTCGCCTTGCTCGCTGCGGTTGATTTCGCCTGTCCAGGTGTGCTCCAAGAAACTCCGAACTTCATAGATCAGCGGTATACCGAGGCGTTCAGCCAGAGCCAGTCCTACCAGCGCGGTGTCGAAGCCTCGATAGCCCGACCCCGCCTGAATGAGCATCGGGCGAGCACGCTGCGCTGCCTTTAGCGCGAGCGTCGCAAAGTCTGACAGAACCTGGTCGGGCGGAATTGTCTTCGTCCGATATGAATCGCCCATGTCCAGGCGATGGTGGACTACTCCGTCGACCTCTTCGACAAGCGCGAAATCGTCGAAACCCTGCTCTCTCGGGAAGCCCAAGGAGGTGATGACCACCGGTTTGAGGCCCAGCTGCATTTGCGACTCCAAGGTCGCCCTGCTGCGGAGTGTGTATCCACGTTCGTAGTAGGGAAGTGACTCTTTCAAGAGATGAGCGACGACACCTTCCTGGGGGAGCGTTCGAGGCGTTGGCCACTCGGGGAGGGACGGGAGCCAACTTGGGTTGGTTTCCGTCAAACGCCCTGAAAGTATTCTTGCCTGCAGCCGGAGCGAGGGGTCATCCGGACCCAACCGCATTGCCGCGCGAAGGGCTCGGAGGGCCTTGGAGATCTCGCCCAACCTGACGTAACAATCGCGCTCCAACAAGCAGGATTCACGAGTCTGTCGGTGTAGAGCGCTCAGCAGCGAAAGGCAAGCTTCGTAGTCGCCCGCCTCGAGGCTTGATCGCGCCTCGGAGAGCGTACCCCCTTCCCGGCTTTGAGGTTTGCCAGACCTCGCCAGCTCGGCCAACTCGGAGTCGATGCTTGACGTGTCGGGCATTGGCGGCAACTCAGTCCGTTGAGTCAGCGCCGCGAGTTCCCGGATCAGTCGATCCACTCGGAGCGGTGACCTGGTCCAGTTGCGGATGGCACGACCAAGCGCCCACCACCTCCGAGCTCTGAGCCGCTTCAGCTTCGCCGATGCGCGCATCAGTTCTTTGCGTCGCTTCAGACTCAGCACCTTCTCGGCGGTCAGCCACTGGCGGAGCCTCACGATCTCCGCAGCTGACTTCTCGACTTTGTCGGTCAAATGGCTCAGGTTGCCGTGCGCTTCCTCCAACTCCCGACGCAGCTTTTCCTGATCGCTCAGCTGCGCCCGCAGGTCGGAGAGCTTCTCTTCGGCCGCCGCCGACCGAGATCGCCAACGCGCCTCCCGGGCGGCTAGGGAGTGGTCCCACGCATCCAAGTCCCGTTCCGTGATCGGGAGGGGGCTGAGGGCCGCACTTGCGCCTGACCGTCGCATACTCATTGCCTGTGCGACTTGTCCGCCTCTCCGACTTCGAGCAGCACCGGACAATTCGTATTCATGCTGAGTCATCTCGAACGCGGCGCGCGATTCGATTGTCGAGACGTCCTCAGACGACAAAACCGTTGGCCACTTCTTCTCCTCGACGACGATCGGCTCCAGGGCCTTTGTCTTCCAAGGCTCGGACGGCAAGAACATCTCGTCGAGGTTCTTTGCCGAGACGGAGAGTTCCATACCTGGAACCCCTTCGCCGATCAATTCGGCCATACGCGCTCTCGCCGCATCGGGCTCGGCAGCAACGTCTTCGTAGCGGAGCACGAGCGCTCGCTCGGGGAATAGCGCAGTCAAGTCGTTCAGAATGCGTGCGTGCTCGACCCATTTCTCAGAAAACGCCAGGGGGTCCCTGATACCCCATTGGACCGAGCCGTGTGATCTGAATACCTCACGGGGATCCCGAATGAGCCCAATTACCTTCAGATGGGGCACTGCGTCAAGCAGCTGCATTGCCCATCGTGCGTGATCGGGCGTCTTTTCGCCCAGGAACGAAGCCTCGCTTGGGCTGAGGGCGACGACCAAAGCCTCGAAAAGATCCCACAGGTAGTTGTCTTCGGCCAACGAAGTCAGTTGGTTGACATCAACTTCGAGGCCTGATGATGACTCGAGGGCCAAGAATGCCAGCATGGCTTCCTTGGCTCTCTCACGACTCAGAGGCATCTGGAAACCCTTGGCTAGTGCTTCAGCGTGTCTCCAAAAGTGCGTCTCTGGGGGCACCCACACCGAGTCGAGCTCCGAGGCCAATCGTTGAGCAACGGTTGTCCCCGACCGCGCCATCCCGACAATCAAGAACTGCACTCGGCCCGCGTTCAACACAGATGGACCTGCACTTGCAGTATCAGAATCACCGGAGCGAATTTCCTGTTCACTGAGGCCGCCGGTTAGCCGACATCGAGGAGTCTTTGGACCGCTTCTACGGCTTCGTCAACCGTCAGTTCTGTCGTATCAATCCGCAGGTCCGGATGTTCTGGAACCTCGTAGGGGTCGTCGATTCCTGTGAATCCGCTCACCTCCCCAGCTCGTGCTCTCGCATAGAGGCCTTTCGGATCTCGTTGCTCGCACACCTCCAGGGGGGCATCCACGAATACCTCGACATAGGCCATCCCGGCGTCGTCGTGCATCCTCCGAATCCGTTCACGGTCAGCACGGTAAGGGGCTATTGCCGGCACAATCACAACGAGGCCGGCCTCGTTCATGAGCCGTGCCACCTCCCCCAGTCGCCTGATGTTTTCGGCGCGGTCAGATGCCCCAAACCCGAGATCATGGTTGAGGCCGTGGCGTAGATTGTCTCCGTCCAGGACGTAGGAGGCGCGACCGTTCGCAACGAGTGCTGCTTCGAGTGCGAAAGCGATAGTCGATTTTCCACTGCCCGACAGACCGGTCATCAGGATCGACAAACCTGGCCCTAGGTGTGTCGCCGCCCGGTCTTCAGCCGTCACACTGCCGGCCTGCCATGTCAAGTTGTGCTTCATTGACTCCGGCCGATGATCATGCCTGCGCCAACAGTCGCGTTGTTGGATTCATCGACGAGTATGAATGAGCCAGTGTGGCGATTTCGCCGATACTCGTCGAAGAACAAGGGGGTAGTTGTGCGGAGCCTGATCCGCCCTATCTCGTTTAGCTCGAGTCGGGAGACCCCCTCTTGGCGGTGAAGAGAGTTGATGTCCAACCGGTACTGGAGATCGGTCACCATGGCCCGAGTCCAGCGTGTCGTATGCTTCAAGGAATACTTGGTGCCCGGCTGGAGCGATGAGTCTGCCGACATCCAACAGACGATGGCATCGACATCCTGACCCACGTGCGGCTGATTGTGTGGCCTACAGATCATGTCGCCGCGCGAAATGTCGAGGTCGTCCTGTAGCCGCACGACCACAGACATCGGCGGAGTACCTTGATCGAGGGACCCGGCTGGCCCCTCAATGGACTCGATTGTCGTCGTAAAACCGGATGGTAGGACCATGACTTCGTCTCCGGGTTTCATCATTCCCCCGGCGATCGACCCTGCATAGCCGCGATAATCCTGATGCTCGAGGCGGTGCGGCCGGATCACGTACTGGACGGGAAATCGAACATCGATCAGGTTGGCGTCCGAGGCCACGTGGATCTCCTCGAGCAGTTCGAGAACGCTCGGACCGTGGTACCAGGGCATGTTGGGGGACCGATCGACGACATTGTCGCCTTCGAGTGCCGACACGGGCACGAAGCGCAGATCATGAATATCTAGCCTCGCCGCGAACCCGCGAAACTCATCAGTGACCTCTTGATAACGCTCCTGAGACCACGAGACGAGGTCCATCTTGTTCACACAGAGGACTAGATGCGGTACGCCTAGGAGCGACGCCAAGAAGGCGTGTCGCCGGGTCTGCTCGAGCACACCGTTACGCGCGTCGACCAGGATCAGAGCGATGTTGGCCGTCGATGCGCCCGTAACCATGTTCCGGGTGTACTGAATGTGCCCCGGCGTGTCTGCGAGGATGAACTTCCGATTGGGCGTGTCAAAATACCGATAGGCCACGTCGATTGTGATCCCCTGTTCCCGCTCAGCGCGCAGCCCGTCGGTCAAGAGCGCCAAGTCGACGTAGTCAGTACCGCGACGCCTGCTTGCGTCCTCGACAGCCAGCAGCTGATCCTGAAAGACTTGCTTGGTGTCGAACAACAAGCGTCCGATGAGTGTGCTCTTACCGTCGTCAACGGAGCCAGTCGTCGCGATCCTCACCAGCTCAGACATCAGAAGTAGCCCTCCCTCTTGCGGTCCTCCATGGCGGCATCGGACGCTCTGTCGTCGGCACGACTAGCACCTCGCTCTGTGATTCTTGTCGCAGCCACTTCGGCCACAATCTCAGCGACAGTTGCGGCGGGGGATTCAATTGCGCCTGTGCAAGTCATGTCGCCCACCGTGCGAAATCTGACTGTTGCCTCGAAGACTTCCTCACTGCTAGCCCGAGAAATGAACGGAGACTCCGCCATGAGCATGCCATCCCGCTCGAAAACCCTCCGCCGGTGTGCGAAATAGATCGATGGAAGAGCGATCTGCTCCTCCTGGACGTACGACCACACGTCCATTTCCGTCCAATTAGATATCGGAAAGACGCGAATGTGCTCGCCGGGCCGATGTCTGCCGTTGTAGAGACTCCAGATCTCGGGACGTTGGTTCTTTGGGTCCCACTGACCGAACTCGTCGCGGAAGCTGAAAATCCGCTCCTTGGCACGGGATCTCTCTTCGTCTCTACGCGCCCCGCCGAACACGGCGTCGAACCGGTTTCTCTCGATCGCGGTCAGCAGAGACTCTGTCTGGAGTCGGTTGCGCGACGCGCGGGGACCGGTCTCGTCCGCGACGCGTCCTTCATCAATGGCCTCCTGGACGCTCGCGACCATCAATTGGGCATCCAGGTCCTCGACCGTGCGGTCTCGAAAATCGATCACCTCGTCGAAGTTGTGTCCGGTGTCGACATGCAGGACAGGCATGGGCAGGCGTGCCGGCTCGAAGGCCTTGGCTGCCAAACGCAGCACGATGGCGGAATCCTTCCCGCCAGAGAACAACAAGACGGGACGTTCGGACTCGGCGACCGCTTCTCGAATGATGTGAATCGACTCGGACTCCAGGGAACGGAGATGGCTGATCTTCTGGGATAACACCTGCGAACCCTATGTTTCCGGAGACTCTTGAGCCAAACGAAGCTTCATCGCCCGTGCTCCCTCAAGGAGCGCCTCATAAATCGCTCGACTGACTTCGTCGTCGCTCTCGAGTCTCCACATGCTTCTCGAGAGTTGATCGCCCGGCGTGAAGGACTTGGGCAACTGCCCATTCCAATGGGTTTCAGCCAGGGCTGTGTTCGAAGAGTGAAACGACGCCGCGATGTGCGACGCTAGTTCGGGCGTTAGCGCTCGAAAGGGCGGTGTGCCTCCATACACCTCGACGAGGTGTTCTCTAGCCCACCGAAATATCGCCGCTTCGCGGTGACCGGTGGCGGGAAGGTCGCGGACCAGCATTCGCAACATCTCTAACTCAATCGCCCCTGGCCGTATGTTCGCCCGCACTTCGATCGTAGGCGCCTCGATCCCTATGAGCTCAAAGAAGTCCGCGACCACTTCCCGGACGTAAGGGCGAACAACCAGGGAATCACCGAAAGCTTCTCGCCACTTGGAGAAGGTGCGGTGATAGTCATAGATCGGTCGAGTCATCTCCGGGCCGACGAAATCCTCGAACTGTTGATGAACATGCCCACTCTTCACCATCTGTGTATACCGAGACTCGATGAACTCCCACTGTGGCCTGACATACGCCACTACGAGCAGGTCCGATGCCGAGACCGCCTCAGCGAGTTTGGCGGCCCAGCTCACAACGGCATCCGAGCCAGGACGAGCCGAGAAGGTCTCCGCTGACAGAACGGCCATAGGAGCCGTCGACCGTGTTATCTCATCGATGGCGTCGGCGGTGGTACCTCTGCCGGGTCGGAAACGATTGTCACCTAGAGCTTCCCATGCGAGATTCAGGTGTCCTCCAGACACGACACGTCCCGCCTGGGGATATATGAGGCCCGGATCCGCATCGGTCTGAACAAGGGTGGCCTGGATCGCGCTGCTTCCGGTCTTGTGGGTTCCTATGTGCAGCACGAGGGACCTCATGGCACGAGGAAATTAGCGACCTTTGGAACAGAAAAACCCGTCCGTCTAGCGAGGTGACGTGATGGCCGACAATCGAAGCGGGGCGTACCCGAGGCCCATGCTGGAGCCGATGTAGCCGCCGAGATTGAGGTCGTACAGGGCATACCGTCCGTCGGACCCCCGGTAGAAGAGGATCTCGTCGGGGCCGTCTCCATCAACATCCACCGGCTCGACTATGTCCCACCCGGTGCCGAAGTAATCCTTACGAATACTGTTTCCTATCGTGCCGTCTGGCCTGAGGTAGTAGTAGGCGAATCTCCCGTCCCCTTTTCTGTAGAAGAACATCTCATCGACCTGATCTCCGTTTATGTCTAGTGGCTCGGCGCTGGACCACCCAGCCCCGAAGTAGCCAGTTCGGATCGCTGTGCCGATCGTCCCTTGGGAGCCCACGTCGTAGTACGCAAAACGCCCGTCGGAGTCTCGATAGAACATCAACTCGTCCGCCAAGTCGCCCTCGAATCGAACTGGCTCGACGATCGTCCATCCCGGACTCCACGTCCCCTCCTCGATTACCTCCCCTATCGTCCCGTCGCCGTTCAATGCCGCGAACTTGAAACGCCCGTCATCCTGCCGATAGAAAAGGACTTCGGGATTGCCGTCCCCCTGGAGATCGACAGCTTCGACGCTTGTCCAGCCTGCGTCGTCGGAGCCGTCGTGAATGACCTCGCTTGTGCACCCTGCGGTGTCAACCTCTCGGTACCAGTACATACCGTTATTGGGCTGGTAGTAGAGGAGGTCGTCTCCGTCAGTCTGCTGCCCGACCGACGCAGAGTCGCAGACGAAGCCGAGCTCTTCAGCGGATACCGCGGCCTCGAGGCTGTGAAAGGGGTTGAAAGCCACACCGTCCGGGTCGTGGAGCTCGAAGTGGAGATGGGGAACAGTCCACTCTGCATTACCGCTGTCTCCTACATAACCGATGACCTGGCCTGCCCGAACGCGCACACCAGAAGCGATGCCGGGGGCGAATCCCCAACCTTGGCCGTCGTCCGTTCCCGGCGTGTCGTTATTCAGGTGTATGTACCAGCTGGCATACCCGTCATCGTGATTGATCGACATGGCACAGCATTTCCCACCCTGCTCGTCGTGCATCCAGCCCACGGTCCCGTTCGCGGCCGCGACGACCGGAACCATTTTGTCCGCCATGATGTCGGTGCCTTGGTGCGTCCGTCCTCCCGACCTGGCTGCCCCCCAGGTATCCGAGTACTGGTGATCCCCTGCTACAGGAAAGACGATCGGATAGACGTCCGACGCTTCTGCCCGGAATGGCAGCAGGGACGCGAAAAGCAAAGCGCACAAGAGGACCAGCAAACCTCTGCTCATGGGGATTTGTCGGTCGAATACTTGGGTGTCTTTAGAAACGAGATTCAAAGAGCGAACGGCAGCATGCCCATTTGGTCACACGGGCCACGCCCATCCATCGGCCCCGATGTGGCTGCTTGGCACCTCCTCGAATACTCCGTTGCGATCCGGCTTGGCTCCTATAGGATTGGGCGGACACCCGTCGACGCTCAAAGGGGGCACAGACATGAAGAGATGGACACGTATCGCGGCTTTGCTGGCGCTCTTTGCGCTCGTAACGACTTCGTGCATGACTATTCGCCAGTTTTCGTTCAGCAAGACGAACCTCGACCTATCCGAAGACGACATCACCTCGATGAGGCTTCGACTGAAGCCAGAGAGCTCGACCTCCGTGTTCGAGGGCCACATCATCGTCCTCGTGGGTTATGACGAAGAGATCATCCCGCTGAACCGCAAGGAGTGGCAGGATCTCGATGGTCACTACGGCGTTGCCAAAGCAGGCATTTCTCACAATGCCCTGCGGGATCAATTGCTGATGGACGGTGTTTGCAACCTGCCCGGAGGTGGTGATGCAGAGGACATCGAAGCGAGCTACACCACCTGGCGCGCTTTCAGAACAGACATCGAGATCGACTCTGGCGACATCGACGCTACGAGTCGGATCAACTTCGTCCACAACATCGGTATCAGTGACCAGGCTGCGGCAAATGAGGTAGCCCAAGTGGTGGCGATCGTGGGCACTTGGAACGACGACGGTGACACGATCCCCGAGAGCACGGACACCTACATCTGCAACTCGGTGATCTTCACCTCGCTGACGTTCAAGCCGTAAAGCAATCTAAATGGGGGGGGCGCTCTGGGCGCCCCCCATGCCATCTCCTGTGCTCTCGGCCACTCAAAAGGCCGGACAGAGGGATGAGCGCTCAAGAGACTTGAAATAGGCCGCGGAGAGACTGGTTCAACGTGTCCCCATCCTCCGATCCACACGCGACGATGTCCTCGATCCTGATGCCAAATTCCCCAGGCAGGTAGATCCCAGGCTCGACCGAGAAGGTCATTCCTTCCTCGAGTTGAAGTTCATTGCCTTCCACCATGTAAGGGTGCTCGTGGACCTCGAGGCCGATGCCGTGCCCGGTCCGGTGGATGAAGGACTCGCCATAACCGGCCTCCTCGATCACCGCACGCGCCGCCCGGTCGACCTCCTGACAGGGGACGCCCGGACCCACGGCTGATCGACCCGCCTCGTTAGCCGCGGCGACGACAGAATGGACCTCGAATTGCTTCTCCGAGGGTTCGCCGATCGAGAACGTCCGCGTCGAATCGGACTGATAGCCGTCCATCGACCCGCCGAAGTCACACACCACCAGATCCCCATCCTCCATCACCCGATCCGATGCTTCGTGATGGGGCGACGCCCCGTTGGGTCCCGAGCCCACGATGGCAAAACCTGCCGTTTCATGGCCCTCCTCCAGGACCATCTCGGCGATCTGCCGGGAGACCTCACGCTCAGTCCGGCCCGCGAACGCGACCTCAGAGGGAATGCGGGCCATGACTCGGTCCACGGCGTGGGCCGCTCGGCGCAACGCGTCGATCTCGGCAGGTTCCTTGCGTATGCGTAGGCCTTTCGTCAACTCGGTGGCGCTGACCCAGTCGGCGTTAGGCCACTCCTTCTGGAAAGCGAGAAGGAACACGGACCACATCTGGTCACCCGCTGCGACCAATCGGGGGGTATCCACCGAGCTTGCGGCCAGTGACACCGGATCCTCGGTCTCGCCCCAGGAAGTCAACGTGAATGCCCCTGGCTCCACCCGCGGCGCTTCGAGTTGGGGAACGACGAGGGTCGGGGTGCCATCTTGCGGCACGACGAGCACTGTGAGCCTCTCCGTGGGTGTGGCCGTGTAGCCGGTGAGATACGGGAGATCGGCTCCCACTGAAAAGACCGCTGCGTCCACTCCTCGATCGGCCATCGTCTGCTGAAGCCGCTGGACCCGGGCCCCGTAGTCGAACAACGACGGACCTACTGCTTCCCAGCCCCGATAGTCACCGGCACAGCCTCACGGCTCTCCTTGGCGTGGTAACTGGACCGAACCAACGGGCCCGACTCGACATGGGGTATGCCCATCCCCTCGCCAAACGCCTTGTACTCGGCGAACTCGTCGGGGTGGACATAACGATGTATCGGGCGATGCCGGGCCGTGGGACGCAGGTATTGGCCGATGGTGATGATGTCGATCCCCACGGCTCTCATATCGGCCAGAGTGGCGAGGACTTCCTCCCGGGTCTCCCCCATCCCCACGATCAACCCTGACTTGGTGAGACCCTCGGGCTTCATCTGCTTCGCCCGCCACAACAGCGCCAGCGACCTCCCGTAGTTGGCCGAGGTCCGGATGTCCCGCTGGAGGCGTAGGACGGTCTCGGTGTTGTGGTTGAGCACCTCCGGGGATGCGTCCATCACGGTCTGCAGCGCTTCCCGGTCGCCTTTGAAGTCGGGAATCAGCACCTCGATCTCGGTGAAGGGCGACCGCCTACGTGCTTCGGTGATGGTGCGGGCAAAGATCTCGGCGCCGCCATCATCGAGATCGTCTCTGTTGACCGAGGTGATCACAGCGTGCTTGAGGTTCATCTTCTCGATCGCCTCCGCAGCCCGGAACGGCTCGAAGATGTCGTACTCGGTTGGTTTGCCGGTGGTGACATTGCAGAACGAGCACGCCCGGGTGCACTTGTCCCCGAGGATCATCAGCGTCGCAGTCCCACTCCCCCAGCACTCGTAGATATTGGGGCAGTTCGCCTCCTCGCACACCGTGTTGAGCTCGAGACTGCGCATCAGCTTCTTCAGCTTCAGGTAGTCGTCGTCCAGCTTGGCAGTGACCCTCATCCAATCCGGCCGCACCGGCTCGCCCGGTAGCCTTCCGTTCAAGAGCACCGGTTCCTCGGCGCGCTTCTCGGGTGAGAAGGTCCCCGCTTCGACCAGTCGGTCCACTTCGAAGGAGCGCGACTTGCCCTGACCGCGGACGAATGCTGCCTTCTGTGTCTCCGATTGCGAATAGCCGAAGACGTCTTCGAAGTGAGGGATGAAGGCCTCGACTGCCTCTTCGATCGAGACTCGCCTGCCCACGAGGTCGGACAGCGTGGTCACTTCGCGGTCGGTGATACCGCAGGGGTTCATCATCCCGAAGTAGCTCAAGTCGGGATGGAGGTTCAGGGCGAAACCGTGCATCGTGACCCGGCGTGACACTCGAACACCGATGGCGGCGACCTTCCCTTTGTCGGTCCATACACCGGTGTAACCGTCCTCGGCCCAGCCTTCGACTCCGAAGTCGGCCACCGTCTTGATCAGGGCGTTTTCCAGCTTGCGCACGTAGGGCACGATCTGTTTCGGGTCCGCCAGCTCGATGATCGGATACCCGACCAGCTGGCCGGGCCCGTGGAAGGTGATGTCTCCGCCACGGTCGACGTGGTGGACCCCGGCCCCGGCCTCGGTCACCATCGAGCGGTCTGCGAGCAGATTGGAGACGTCCCCGTTTCGGCCGATGGTGAACACCGGTGGATGCTCGACGAGGAGGAGGTAGTCGTCGCCCGTCCTGCCCTGAACCCTGCCCTCGTGGAAGGCACGCTGGAGATCCCAGGCCTCAATGTAGGGAATCCTCCCCAACCAACGGGAGCGCACCAGGGTCACGCCAGCTCTTGCTCCCAGTCCCAGGTCTCGATGTTCTCCTTGATGCGGCGAAGGAAGAGCACCGCAGTGGACCCGTCGAAGGCCCGGTGATCCCAGGAAAGGCCCAGGTAACCGATGTGACGGATAGCAATGGTGTCCTGACCGTCCGGAGTGGTGACCACGGTGGCCCTCTTCGTCACCGTCTCGGTGGAGAGGATGGCAACGTTGGGCACGTTGATGATCGGGGCCGACATGAACGACCCGAAGGGGCCGGGGTTGGTGATGGTGAAGGTCGAGCCGCTGAGGTCATCGATCCCCAACTTGCCGGCTCGGGCCCGCTCGGCAAGTGACCGAATCTCCCTGGCGATCCCCACGAGGCGAAGCCCGTCGGCGTTCCGGACACGGGCCACCACCAAGCCGCCTTGGTTGAGGTCGACGGCTATCCCAAGATCCACGCGCTTGTGGTAGATGGCCTTCTTCTCCTCGAGGTTGAAGGCGCTGTTGACCACTGGATATGCCTTGAGCGCGTCGATGGTGGCCCGGGAGATGAACGGCAGATAGGTGAGGGAAAACCCCTCCTCGGCCTTGAACCTCTCCTTGTGGGCCTGGCGGACGCGCTCGAGACGCTCGTAGTCCACCTCCACCGAGGTCCACACATGGGCGGCGGTTCGCTTCGCCTTGATGTTGTTCTCGGCGATGCGAACCCGAAGTCGGTCCAGGTCCACTTCCTCGTCGGCCGCCGATGGCGCCGCCGGCTGTGCTGGGCGGGAAGGTTCGGCGGGCTTCGCTGCTGGAGCCGCTGCAGGCTCGGGTTGTGGGGTGGGGGCCGGAGTCTCGGAGGCTGCAACCTTCTCGGGGGCCTCAGCGGGCTCAGCTGGCCCGCTCTCGATGAACGCCTCGACGTCCTTGCGCGTAATGCGCCCGCCTTGGCCCGTGCCCTCGATCTGGGTCGGATCGATGTCGTGGGTGCGGATCAGCTTGCGCACGACGGGTGACAGCAGCATGCCTTCCGTCTGCTCGGGCGAAGGCTTCTCGAAGAATTTCTCCACCTCCTCGTCGGATACTTCTCCGGACATCTCGAAACCGGTGTCCGGGCCGGCGGGCGTCTCCGAGGCCGGATGGACATCGGAGGCAACCTGGTGCGGCTCGGACTCCTCAGCCTCTTCGGCCACTTCGGGGGCGTCCTTCCCCTCGGCGGGTGCGTCATCCGAGCGCTCGGGAGTCTCGCCGGCAGCGCCGATCACAACCAGGTCGACCCCCACCTCGACGGTCTCGCCTTCCGGCACGAGGATCTCGAGAATGGTCCCCGACACCGGTGATGGGACTTCCGTGTCCACCTTGTCAGTCGAGATCTCAACGAGAACCTCGTCCTCGGAGATCTCCTCACCGACTTGTTTGGCCCAGCTGAGAATGGTTCCTTCTGTGACCGTCTCCCCTAGCTGGGGCATCGAAACCGTTGTAGCCAATTCGCTCTCCTCTCAGTGAAGGCTACGGCCTGCGGACGCCAAAAGAGTCTCGCCGATCGCCTCGGACAGCGTCGGGTGGGCGTGGATGAACTCGGCGGCCTCGGTGGGAAGTGCCTCCCACCCGACCGCATACATCAGCTCGTGCACGATCTCACCCGCTTGGGGCCCGACGATGGAGGCACCGACGATGGGGCCGTCTTTGACCGCCACGACCTTGACGTGCCCGCGGTTCTGGCCCTGGATGATCGCCCGGCCGATCCCATTGAAAGCATGTTTGGTCGCCTCCACTTCCAACCCGCGAGCTCTCGCCTGCTCTTCGGTCACACCGACCTCTGCAAGCTCGGGATGCGTGTATGTCACTCTCGGAATGGCGTCGTAATTGACCGGCTGGGGCTCACCCGTGCCGATGTGGGTCACGGCGGCTATGGCCTCGGCGAATCCGACGTGGGCGAGTTGGGCCGTCTCGGCGACGATGTCCCCAACGGCGTAGAGGCCCGGCTCGTCGGTCATCATGGTGGCCGGATCTACTTTGACGAAGCCTCTGTCCACCACG
>JAWWBL010000009.1:0-31515 GCA_033720975.1 Acidimicrobiia bacterium
CACTCTCGTGGACTCCCGGTTTGGCGTTTGCCGCAGCTGTGAAATCTGAGGACGGCGGGAAGGTGCGCTCCTCGTGGAGAAGGTTCTCCAGGGCCTCGGACATGGCTACTCCTCTTCTTGGAAGGCGGGCTCGGAACCTACCAGTGCCCGACTCCTCAGCCATAGGAGGACGGCCGTTGCCGCAGCCAGATAAAGGACGATGTCGCCGATGGCCGTATAGATGCTGCGACGGGCGGTCCCTGCGACGTCCCTGAGGATCTCCATCGTTCCCAGGCCCGTATGCTCACCCAGCGACCCGTCCGGCTGGACAACGACGGACTTGCCGGTGACTGCGGCGTGGACAACGGGCACTCCCAACTCGACAGCCCTCATCCTCGTCATGCCGATGAACTGATCCGACGCCGGGGTCCGGTCGTAGGACGCTTCGTTGGTAGCTATCACGATCAGATTGGCGCCGGCGCGGCGATGCTCGAGCGCATATCTGGAGAAACCGCCTTCGAAGCTGATCACCGATCCGAGGTTCACGCCGGCCACGCCCTCGAACACGACCGGCCCTACTCCAGGAACCATGTCTCTAGGCACCGCGGACAGGGCGGGGATGAGCCCGAACACCGAGCGAAAAGGTATGTATTCGCCAAACGGGACGGGATGCTGCTTGCGGTACTCCCCGACTATCTCCCCAGACGGATCGAACAGAACGTTCGCATTGACCCAGTGAGTCTCGCTGAGTTGGCGGTCTCCCCCAATGAGCATCCACGCCCCGATCCTCTCGGCTTCGGCACCTATCGCCTCTCCCACGCCAGGATTGAGAACCGGGTCGGCATTGGTAGCCCCGGTGGAGCTCTCCGACCAGACAACCAACTGCACGGATCCAGGCTCGATCTGCTGGGTGAGGGCGAGATGCTGCTGATAGGTCCGCAGGCGCTCGTTCGGAGGGCAGTGCTCGAAGGGGCAGGGGGTCGATCCCTGGACTATGGCCACGTCAGGTGCCGGCCCATCCAAGTTCGGGAGCTGTTGGACGACGGCAAGCGCGTACACGAGCGCTACTGCGCCGGGGACCAACCAGAGCCAGGGGTGCCAAGTCCTCTCCACAGCGAGAGCAGCCGTTGCAGACAACGCCACGGCCAGAATGGTCAGACCGCTGGTGCCGATGACACCGGCGGGCAGACGCGTGGCCAGCAGATCGGACAAGGCGTATCCGGCAGCGCCCCACTCCAGCCCTCCAAAGGGGAAGTTGTATCGAAGCAGCTCCATCAGCCCCCATCCTCCCACTGCGAGCAGGAACCAGGTGCCCGACGGGAGCTGGCGGTAACGGGCCAGCCACCAGCCGAAGGCCGCAAGAAACGCTGTCTGGGCCGGAATGAGGATCAGGGCCAACGGGTCTAGGACCGAGAGCCACCACATCAGCCCACCGAAGAACACCACGCCGTAAATGGCGCCCAGGGTCAGGCCCTGGCGGTGGGAGCCTGTAGCCCGTAAACCCCACAGGAAAAGGGCGACTCCAGGGACGATCAGAATCCCAGGGCCGAAAGGGGGAAATGCCAATACAGACACGACAGCGCCGACGAGCACGAGAAAAACCGCTTTCACGGCCATGAGGGTAGAAAAGGGCTTGGCTCAACGACCGGTCGTAGAGTCCCCCCATGTGGGAAGGTGATGTTTGGGTAGCGGTGCGTGCCGCCAGGGCCGGTGCGGACATCGTCCAAGCGGGCTTCTTCCAGCCGCTCGCCACCGAGCTCAAAGGGGCAGTCGACCCGGTCACTCAGGTAGATCGGGATGCGGAGACGGCCATACGATCCGTCATCGCCGCGCATTTCCCCACAGACGGAATCGTCGGCGAGGAAGGTGGAGGCGCGGATTGGCGCGAAGGGCGGGTTTGGATCATCGATCCTCTGGACGGCACCGTCAACTATGTCCACCACATCCCCCAGGTGGCGGTATCTGTTGCGCTGTGGGACAGCGGGGCGCCGCTGGTGGGAGTGATCGTCGACGTGGCCCGTAACGACGAGTTCGTCGCCGTTGCCGGCGAGGGAGCAACCATGAACGGCGAACCACTTGCCGTGTCGGAGACCGCTCGAGTCGAAGATTCGCTGGTAGTCACGGGGTTTCCCTACGACCGCCAGACGCACGCTGCCGCCTATCTCGCTGTGGTCGAGGAGATCATGAAGGTGACTCGGGGGACGAGAAGGCTGGGAGCGGCAGCTCTCGATTTGGCGTGGGTCGCTGCGGGGAGGTTCGACGGGTACTGGGAGCACGGCGGGAAGCATGGGATCAAGCCGTGGGACATCGCCGCGGGGATGCTGCTGGTGACCGAGGCCGGAGGGGCGTTCAGTGACGAATCCGGAGCCGAACTCCAATTGGAGGCTCGCGCGTTCGTCGCCAGCAACGGCAAGATCCAAGACGAGCTGAGGTCCATCGTGGTTCGCACGATGCCCCAGCATCTGCGCTGATGTATCACGACCACCACTTCCACCCCTTTGGATACACCGCTCTGGTCAATGGGCTCGATTTGATGGACGCCCCTGACCTCGAGGCGGCGATGGCGATGGTGGCGGGGCGTGCGAGTGCTGTCGATGGGCCGATCGTCGGTCAACGTATGAACGACGAGGGCTTAGCCGAGTTGCGTCTGCCAACAGCTGAAGAAATCGACGGCGTCGTCAGCGACAGACCCGTATTGCTGTACCGCTACTGCGGGCACATTGCGGTGGCCAACAGCAAGGCGATGAAGCTTGCGGGAGTCGACGCCGATACGCCCGACCCGAAAGGTGGATCGTACGATCGAGACGCCCGCGGGTCACCAAACGGCATCCTGCGCGAAACCGCCATCAAAAAGGTCTCGGCGGCATTGGCACCCCTGATACCCGCACCCTCCGACCATCAGACTCTCGATGCGCTGGCTGGTTTGAGGAAGGTCGGCCTGGCCTCGATCACCGGGATCATCTCCGCCGACGATCCTGTCTGGTGTGGAACGGGTGACGAGATCGACACCTTGGCACGGATCGCACCCCGGCTCCCGATCGGCATCGATGTACTGGTGATAGCGAAGTCCCCGGCGAGCCTGGCGGCAACGAAATCCAGACTCGAGAAAGCCGAGGGACCGATCAGATTCCTCGGCTGGAAGGACTTCGCCGACGGAAGCCTCGGTGGGCACACCGCGGCGATGCACGAGCCGTTTTCCGACAACCCGAGCACTCGAGGAACAGACCGTCTCGACCGCTCCAAGGCTCTGGTCATGGCAGAAACCTCACTCGAACTAGGCGGCTCGGTTGCCATCCACGCCATCGGGGACCGGGCGAACGACGAGGTCCTGGACCTGTTCGAGCATCTGATCGGTCGGGGCGCCAGTCCAGACTCGCTGCGAATCGAACATGCCTCGATCCTGACCGGCAAGGCAGTGGAACGCATGGCCAGGCTCGGGGTCACCGCATCCGTCCAGCCGGCGTTTCTCGCATCGGAGTTCGACTGGTTGGAGAAGCGGCTCGGCCCAAAACGCCTTCTCGACGCCTACCCCTTCCGTTCTATGACCGAGGCAGGCATTCGCCTGCTCGGCGGTTCGGACACCCCCGTTGAGGGGCCCGACCCGACGATCGGGATCCTCGCCGCGGTGAACCGCCACGGGATCAATACCGAAGAATCGCTGACGCAGGCCCAGGCCGAGGCAATGTTCGCCCCGTCCGTATAGCGTTCCCCGGCTCATGTTCGATTACAGCTCCATCACTGTTGAGAAAATCGAGGAGATGGCGAACGAGGCAATCGCCAACGCCGAAAAGCTCCGCGACGAGGTTGCATCCGCATCTGAGCCACTGAGCTTTGACGAGGTCCTGGCCCCCCTCGATCAGATCACCAACCTGGTCCGGATTGCTTCGGGCCGGACCGAGTTCCTCAAGCACGTGCACGTCGACGAGAAGATCCGGGATGCGGCGACCGCCGCGGGCCAACGTCTCAAGGCCTGGGACCAGTTTCCAGCCGTTCCCCGGTCGATGGAGGTCGCCTTTGACCCGAGGATCTACGACGTGGTGGTGCGCTACGCGGCGACGGAGGACGCTGCGGGGCTGACCGGCGAGCGGAGACGCCTTCTCGACTTCGTTCTCATCGACTTGAAGATGGTTGGCCATCACCTCTCGGAGAAAGATCGGGGGAGCCTCAAGGAGATGTCTGACCGCCTGGTCGAGCTGGGAAGCAGCTTCGGACGCAACATCGCGGAATATGACGACTATCTGTTGATCGGCGATGACGAGACCGAAGGTCTGCCCGAAGCCTTCGTCGACTCGTTGGAGCGGGACGGAGAAACGGGAAAGCTGAAGGTCGGTCTGACCAACCCCGAAGTCGTGCCGTTCATGGCGAACGCTGCTCGGCGTGATCTTCGCGAGCAGCTCAGTTTCAAGTGGAACACCAGGGCTGTCGAGGAGAATCGGCCCTTGCTCGAAGAGGCCGTTGCCCTGAGGCTCCGCATGGCACGCTTGCTCGGCTTCGAGTCGTGGGCCGATCGAGTCGTCTCGACACGGATGGCCAAGACGAAGGATCAGGTCGAGGCTATGTATGAAGGGCTGCTGCCGAGGGTTGCCGAGAAGGGTCGGGAGGAGATAACCAGGGTTTCGGAGCTGCTCGAGGACGACACGGGCGACGGCGAGGTGCGTACCTGGGATTGGAGCTACTACGACACGAGGATCAGGAAGACCGAGTACGGCATCGACCCGGAGGAGGTAGCCGAGTACTTCCCAATGGAGGAGGTCCTCGACGGCATGTTCGAGCTGACCGGTGAGGTGTTTGGGGTTGGATACCGCCAGATCGAGGCACCCGTATGGCACGAGGACGTGTTGGTCTACGAGGTTGTCGATCGGGAGTTCGGCGACCTCATAGGGACCTTCTATCTAGATCTCTATCCGCGAAAGGGGAAGTACACCCATTTCATGGTGGTGCCGCTCGTGCCTGGCAAACAACTGTCCGATGGCCGCTACCAAGAACCGGTGGCGGCCATGTTGTGCAACTTCACCAAGCCGACCGAATCGGCGCCGTCACTGCTCAAGCACAACGAAGTGGAGACGCTTTTCCACGAGTTCGGACACATCCTCCATGACCTGATGGGCCACGCCGAGTTTGCCAGGTTCGCTGGCGCCTACACAGAGTGGGACTTCGTCGAGGCGCCGAGCCAGATAATGGAGCATTGGATCTGGAGGCCCGAGGTTCTCCAACGTTTCGCCCACCACCACCAGACGGGTGAGCCGATCCCGACCGCAATGGTCGAGGCTCTCGTGGAGGCCCGGCTGCTCAACCAGGGCATGTTCTATCTGCGGCAGATGAGTCTGGGCATGTTCGACCAGGGCGTCCACGGCCCTGAGGAGACAAAGGATCTGGAGGAGATTCTCAGGGAGACGGCGTCGGTCACCATGCTTCCCTTCCACGAGGGGACATTCCAGCCGGCGTCGTTCGGCCACATCCTCAGCGGAGGCTATGACGCCGCCTATTACGGGTACCTGTGGTCCGAGATGTTCGGGGATGACATGTTCTCGAGGTTCGAGGAGGAGGGGGTCACCAACCCGGAGGTGGGGCGGGATTACCGCAATCTGGTGATAGGCAAGGGTGGGACTGTCGACGCCATCGAAATGCTCCGGGACTTCCTGGGACGCGAGCCCAACAACCAAGCTTTCCTCCGCAAGGCCGGCATCACCTAACCCTTGCATTGCAACCTCAGGTAGGTAGCGCCCTATAGGGGCGGAAATGCTCTCAAGAATGCAAGCGTCGTCACCTCCCATCCATACCTGAGACGCCTGGCGTCCATATAGGGCGTGTACTACCTGAGGTATGCAATTACCCTGCCCGGGTTCTCATGCATCATTTTTCGACGATCACGCCTGCACAGATAAAGGAGGGGACAGACGAGGCCCTGGTCAGGGCCGAGGCTGTCCTCGACGAGCTGGTTGCCCCCAAGGACGAGCGGACCTTCGAGAACACCCTCGCACCGCTCGACCGGATATCAGCGATCTACGGCGAGGTCCGGATGAACTACACCTTCATGGGCTACGTCCATCCCGAAAAGGACGTTCGCTCCGCCGGTAAGGACGCCGAGGAGAAGCTCGACAAGTTCGCCGCCGAGATCTACTTCCGCGACGACCTCAACGCCGCCGTCAAGGAGTACGCCGCCACCGAGGAAGCTTCTTCGCTAGAAGGCGAGAAAGAGCGGTTCCTCGATCGTGTCCAGAGAGCGCTGCGCAAGGCGGGTCACGACCTCGACCCGGAGGTACGAGAGCAAGTCAAGGACAAGACTCTCAGGCTCAAGGAGCTCGAAGTGCGCTTCGCTCAGAACATCGACGAGTGGGAGGCCTCGATCCTCCTCGAGCGGGAGGACTGCGCCGGGCTACCAGACAGCTGGATAGACGCCCTGGAGAGAGACGAGGAGACCGGCAAGCTCAAGGTCACCATCGCCTACCCGCACCTGATCCCGTTCCTCGACAATGCCAAACGGCGCGACCTGCGTGAGCAGCTCCGCTTCAAGTACCTCACGGTGGCGGTGGAGGAAAACAGGGCCCTCCTGGAGGAGGCGCTCAGACTGCGCCAGGAGATCGCGGAGGCGTTCGACCAGCCGACATGGGCCCACCATCGCCTCGACGACAGAATGGCCAAGAGCCCCGATCGGGTGGAGGCGTTCTACAAGGAGCTCCGTGAGCCTCTGACCACCCGTGCCATCGATGAGATCGAGGCTGTCGCCGACCTGCTCGAGGCCGACACCGGCGACCGTCAGGTGCAGTCGTGGGACTGGAGCTACTACGACACTCTTCAGCGGAAGACCGACTATGGAGTGGACCCCTTCGAAGTGGCTCAATACTTCCCGCTGCCTCGGGTGCTCAAGGGGATGTTCGAGCTCACGTCCGAGATGTTCGGGATCACTTTCGAGGAGATCACCGAGTTCGACTCGTGGCACGAGGACGTGCAGCTGTTCGCGATCAAGGACACCGAGACTGGCGAGGAGCTGTCCCGTTTCTACCTGGACCTGTTCCCGCGCGAGGGCAAGTACGGGCATGCGGCAGAGTTCCCCCTCATCCCCAGTCGCCGTCTCGAAGACGGGTCATATCAGAACCCGGTTTGTGCGATGGTGTGCAACTTCACCAAACCCACCGCAGACGCCCCCTCGTTGCTTCAGCACAACGAGGTTGAGACCTTCTTCCACGAGTTCGGGCACGTACTCCATCAGAACCTGGGTCGCACCGAGCTCGCGGCGTTCTCGGGAACGAGTGTCGAGAGGGACTTCGTGGAGGCACCCAGCCAGATCATGGAGAACTGGATCTGGCGCTCGGACGTCCTCAAGCGCTTCGCCCACCACTACGAGACCGGAGAGCCGATCCCCGATGAGTTGGTCGACCAATTGGTGGCAGCCAAGAACCTGAACAAGGGTCGGTTCTACCTTGGCCAGATGGGCCTCGGGCACCTGGACCAGCAGATCCATGCCGGCCCCGACCGTGACCTGGACGCCATCGACAGAGAGGCCAACGACATCAGTCTCCTCCCCTACCACGAGGGAACCTTCCGGATGTCCGGGTTCGGCCACCTCATGGGAGGTTACGACGCCGCCTATTACGGGTATATGTGGGCTGACGTCTACGGAAACGACATGTTCTCGCGGTTTGAGAAGGAGGGCGTCACGAATCCCGAAGTTGGGATGGCCTACCGCCGAGAAGTGCTCGAGAAAGGCGGGTCGGTTGACCCCGATGAGATGCTTCGGAATTTCCTGGGGAGAGAGCCGAACAACGAAGCCTTCCTGGAGGAACTGGGGATTTCGGGAACCAACTAAGGCCCGAGAACGTCTCAAAGTTGACAGACCACAGGTGATTTAGCCACCATTAACGGCCCGCGATGCAACATCGCTTGCAGTTTCCGGAATCAGGGTCATTCCAAGCGGGTTCAACCAGATACGAACGAATTAACACCTACCCAATTCAGGCCCAACCAGGAGGGGCCAATATGAGTGACATAGTCAGAGGAGCAGCCATCAAGGGCGTGACTCGCCCGTCGAAGCGTTTCGACACCGGGCGTGTATGCGCCAAGCCGGGCTGCAACACCAAGCTATCCCAATACAACAAGGCGGACTACTGCCATCCGCACGCGCCTATTCGGTTCCCGAGGGTGCGTGGCAAGATCCTCGACGGATCGGACGCCTGACAGATCTCTGGTTGGGACAGGTCCTCTCCCCCTCCCCGTCCCAAGCAGACAACCGAGAGCCCCGGTTTCGGCCGGGGCTCTCTACTTGGGCCGGGAATATCACTGATCGGCCCCCGTTTGTAGAATCGATTCCAGGATGAACCAGGTCAAACTACAAGTCCCCGAAGTCCATTGCGGACACTGCAAAACCAGCCTGGAGGGCGCCGTTGGTGCTCTGGACGGTGTGGTGAAGGTCGATGTGTCCGTGCCCGATGCAACTCTGGACGTCTCATACGACGAAGGGGCCGTTGAGTTGGAAGCGATCAAAGACGCCATCGAGGAGCAGGGCTACGCCGTCTTCGGCTGAAACTCGGACGTCACCCTCAGGCGCGACCGACACGATCCTCTTCGACGTCGACGGGATGACTTGTGCCACTTGTGCCTTGCGCATCGAGCGCGTCCTCGGCAAGCAAGAGGGTGTGGAAGCCGCAGCGGTGAACCTCACCGGCGCATCCGCGGCGGTCCGGGTTCATGAAGGCGCCGATGAGGCTGCCCTGGTCGCCGCAGTCGAGAAAATCGGATACGGACTGACCCCACGACACGCTGACGAGGCCAAACGCGACGTAGTCGAGATGTACACAGAGGAGGAGCTGGCCCAGAGGAAACGGCTCTGGTGGGCGATCGCTTTCACGGCCCCGGCCATGATCCTTCACCTATTCGGGCCTCATGCCCTTTGGAACTCACTCCTTCAGGGAGTCCTTGTCACACCAGTCGTGTTCTGGGTGGGTGCTCAGTTCCACAGGCGGGCGTTCAGCCTCGCTCGAACCGGCAGCGCCAACATGGACACTCTGATCTCGCTCGGTTCGCTTGCCGCATACTTCTATTCGCTCGCGGTGGTCTTCACCCATGGCAGCGTCTTCTTCGAGACCTCCGGCATGATCATCACGCTCATCACTCTCGGGAAGGTCTTCGAGGCAAAGGCCAAGGGCAAGGCCTCGAGCGCCGTCCATCGCCTGCTCGAATTGGGAGCGACGGACGCCCGAATCGTCGTCGACGGAGTCGAGCGCACGGTCCCGGTCGATGACCTGATACCGGGCGACATCATGCTGGTTCTCCCCGGGGAACGGATCCCCACGGATGGGCTGGTGCTGGACGGCATGAGCACGGTCGATGAGTCGATGCTGACCGGTGAGCCTCTCCCCGTGGCCAAACAACCCGATTCCGCAGTCGTGGGTGCGACCGTCAATCAGGGTGGCCGGCTGCTCGTCAAGGCTACGGCGGTGGGCTCGGACACCGTACTTTCCGGGATCGTGCGGATGGTCGAGGAGGCACAGGGCTCGAAGGCCCCGATCCAGAAACTGGCCGACGCCTACTCCGCACGATTCGTAGCAGCGGTCCTTGTCATCGCCTTGGGGGTTTTTGCGTTCTGGGCGACAAACGGCGCGGGGATAGGCGAGGCCGTGAGGATCGCCGTTGCAGTCTTGATCATTGCCTGTCCGTGCGCACTCGGCCTGGCCACACCAACCGCTGTGATGGTGGGAAGCGGCAAGGGTGCCGAGCTCGGAATTCTCTTCAAGCAGGCCGAAGTGTTCGAGAGAGCCCGAACTATCGACACGCTTCTCTTCGACAAAACCGGCACCCTCACCGCCGGGGTGATGACACCCAACGTCGTTGAGACCTCCGAGGACATGGCCGATTTCCTCAGGCTGGTCGGGTCGATCGAAGTGGCGTCGGGTCATCCCATCGGTATTGCCGTTGGGCTCGCCGCCGACGAGGCCGAGGTGGCTCTTGACACGGTGACACTGGCCGACGTCGAGGCGCGACCTGGCCACGGAGTGGTCGGAGAAGTGGACGGGCACCGGTTAGCCGCAGGCACCCCGACACTGATGAGTGATCTGCGCTTCGCCGGGATCGAAGACTGGTCCGAGGCCATGGCGACCCATCGGAGGGCGGGGCACACGACGTTCCTCGCCGGCTGGGATGGTCAGGTGCGGGGAGTGATCGCCGTCTCTGACTCCGTCCGACCAGAGGCTGCCTCGGCAGTGGCGAGGCTCGAACAACTCCGTATACGCACCGAGATGATCACGGGTGACGGGCGGGAGCCTGCAGAACGGGTCGCCGAAGTCGTCGGGATCAGTGAGGTAACTGCCGAAGTGACACCCGAAGACAAGGCAAAGCACACCGCCGAGCTTCAGGGGAAGGGCGAAGTCGTGGCTTTCTACGGTGACGGAGTCAACGATGCCCCCGCGCTCACTCAGGCTGATCTGGGCCTCGCTGCGGGCGGCGGGACCGGGGTTGCCATCGAGGCGGGGGACATCGTTCTTCTGAACGACGACCCGCGACTCGCCCCAACCGCTATCGAGTTGGCGCTCAAGACCTTCTCGACCATCAGGGGGAATCTCGTATGGGCCTTCCTTTACAACACTGCCGCTATCCCCTTGGCCGCCATGGGACTGCTCAACCCGACGATCGCGGCCGCAGCTATGGCCTTCTCTTCGGTATCGGTCGTCCTCAACGCCTTGCGCCTTCGCCGGTTCAAGCCGTACTGGGTCTGAGCGGTACCAGTAGAACGGGTGTAGGTTTTGCCCATGGCCTCACTGCAATGGCTCGATCGGCCGCTGTTGACCGACCCGGTGGCGATCCTCGCTTTCGAAGGGTGGGGTGACGCCGGAGAATCCGCCAGCCGAGCGGCAGAGACGTTCCTCCAGATGTTCGAGAGCGACTTGGTGGCCACCATCGACCCCGACGATCATTTCGACTTCCAGGTGCGCCGACCGGTGGTCTCTCTTGACGAGTCCGGGATTCGCTCAATCGGTTGGCCCCGCAACGAGCTGCACGTGATCAACGCATCCGGCCAGGACATCGTCCTGGTCCTCGGTGAGGAGCCGCACTACCGATGGAAGGTGTTCACGGGCGAGTTGGTCAACGCACTGCAGGCCCTGGGGGTACATCGCGCGGTGACCATGGGGGCCTTCATCGGCCAGGTCGCCCACACGCTGCCGGTCCCGTTGGTCGGCTCGGCGACCCGTCCGGACACGCTGACCCTGCACGGCTTGCTCCCCTCGGGTTACGAGGGCCCAACCGGGATCGTCGGAGTCTTGAACAGCGCTCTCGGCAATGTGGGAATCGACGTCATCTCCGTGTGGGCCGCGGTGCCCCACTATCTGTCCAACCAGGATTATCCGCCGGCTACCGAGGCTCTAGCCATCAAGGCTGCCGAGTTGATCGGGATCCCCCTCGACGTGGGAGAACTGACGCTGCAATCACGTCACTTCTTGAGCACCGTCGACGAGGCGATCGAGGGTGACAGCGACTTGCGGCGTTACGTCGAGCGGCTCGAAGCGGAAACGGACACCGACTCTGACCAGGCCCTGCACCTGGTCCAAGAGATCGAGGAATTCTTACGCGACCACGACTGAGGAACGCGAGTGGACCGGGCCTGACCCGGCCCGGTCCTAGCTAATTCGACGTCACTTCTTGCGCTTGTGCCGGTTGGCCTTGATCCTCTTCCGGTACTTGTGCTTTGACATCTTTTTTCTGCGCTTCTTTACGAGCGAGCCCATGCAAAAACCTCTCAAAAAGGGGGAGACAGCCCTAATAGTGCCCTGAACAGGCTTTTAGGTCAAACCGACGGACGTCATGTCAGAGGCAGGCTGGCACCAGACCACCGCCCCGTGGTCGGTTAGCTTCCCTTCGAAACATCACAAGCGAGGACAAGAGAATGGAAGTGGATTGGCGTGACAGATTCCGGGCTCCTGCGGTGACTTTCGCCCAGGTCGCCCGTGATGAGGCCTCACGCGGCGTCGTCATCACCGACATCGCCGACAAGTTCCAGGCTTACGCTTGGGACCGTTCCCGCGGGTCGATACGCCAGGTCACCGATGCCAAGGGAGCAATCATCGCCTCGGCGATCTCACGTGACGGGAACTGGATCTACGCCATGGTCGAGAACGAAGCGGGAACGGAGATAGGTCACCTCCATCGGTTCTCCTTCGACGGCTCCTATTCCGAGGACGTGACTCCGGGTCTCCCCTATTACACCTCTTTCGGCTTTGCTCCCACTCTTAGCGGCCTCGTGGCCGTCGCCGGGATCGAAGGGAAGCAGGCGCTGTTGGTCGTGGACGCGGAGACCGTCCGGGTCATCCATGTCCCCTCTCTTGTTCAAGGACTAGCGGTTACGAAGGACGGGACAAGAGCAGCCGTGACCATGACGACACCGGGACAGGGGATGGTCCCGATGATGCATGTGCTCGACCTCGAGTCCGAAGAGGTGCTCTACGAGTTGCCGAACATGCGAGGCGGCGCGATTCTCGATGAACAGGTCGCCGTGTCCTACGTCGACGGTGAGTGGGCAGCCCCGGCCATCTGGAGTGACGGTTCGGTCACTCCTTTGAAAGTACGCCTAGATGGGTCGGTCACTCCGGTCGATTGGTCCGAAGATGGGTCAACGATCCTCCTCAGCCAAAGTTTCCGGTCCAGCTCTCAGCTCCACCTGTACCACGTCGAAACGGGAGAGGTGACTCAGCTGATTTCGCCTCCCGGGGCTACCTACCCCATGTCTTACCCCAGCCTCGTCGACGCCCAGCGCGCCCTTTCGATATGGAGTGACGCCAACAATCCGTGGCGAGTGTTCGAGCTGGGCCCTGAGGGGTACGAGGTTTCACTGCAACTCGAGGAGCAGAAGACCTTTCCCGGTCCGCTCTGGGAGGAGTTCACTTTCTCCTCCACAGGTGGCATCGAGATCCAGGGCTGGCTTCTCCGACCGGAGAGAGAAGGCCCGTGGCCAACCATTCTCTATACCCACGGCGGACCGACGAGCGTCTCCGGACCGAGCTTCGCCCCAATTTCGAGCGCCTGGTACGACTCCGGCTTTGCAGTGGCCGCCATCAATTACAGGGGGTCGACGACGTTCGGCGAGTCGTTCAGGGAAGCACTCACCGGCAACCTGGGCGGCCCCGACGTAGAAGATGTGGTGGCTGCGAGAAACTGGCTGGTCGACCAAGGCATCGCCGAGCCGGACTCGATCGTGAAGAACGGCTACTCGTACGGCGGCTACCTCACACTTCAAGGGCTGGGAACCCACCCCGATCTCTGGGCAGCGGGGGTGGCAGGTGCTCCGATTGCCGACTGGAAAATGGCCTACGAGGACTCCAACGATGTTCTGAAGGGGTACTTCGTCAGTATGTGGGGGGGCACACCAGACGAGCTCGGCGAGGCAATGGTGAAGGGATCGCCGCTTACCTATGCGGCGAATTACGAGGCTCCTTTGCTCATCTCCCAGCCTGAGGGTGACTCCCGGACCCCCTTGCGCCCTGTGCGGACTTTCGTGGAAACGCTGAAGGAGAACGGCAAGGAAGTCGATCTCCGAATCATGTCAGCGGGTCACGCAGGGGCTGGGATAAGCCAGACCATCGAGATGATGGAGTCCTGGATCGACTTCGCAAAGCGCGCCGTGGGACTGGCCTAGGGGAGTCTTGGGCGGTGTCTGCTACACGTCATCGTGTATGGCCGGTCAGTCACAGCGTGATAACTTCGACTTCATGAAATGGGAAGTCGGCAAGGCGTACGTGATCGAGGGCGAGGCGCCCGACGGCGAGATGGTCTATCTCGGCGAAGGCATGACGTACATCGGTGAGCTGAGCCTGGAGTGGACGTCTCACACGGTCCATGTGTTCAAAACCCATGGAGGGTCATTGATCGGTCTGAGGGATGTTGACATCGGGAGCTGGCGCCCCGCCGGGTGACCACGGCTCAGAGGAGCCCCGTTGTATCGACGGCCGAGTTCAGCACCGTGACGCCGGCATCTCTCAAAGCGCGGGAAACCCGCCCCGCCGTTTCAGCGGTCGTCAACGCAACAACTGAAGGGCCCGCACCCGATCGAGCCGCGTGCAACGCGCCCGCGCGCAGAGCAAGATCGACCATCTGACCCACCTCGGGACTCAGGTCCGCCCTCGGAGCCTCATGTATCTCATCGCCGTGCGCCGCAGCCAATAACTCCGGGTCGCCGGTGATCAAACCTGCGGTGAGGGCGGACACGCGTCCCAGGCTTCGAATGACCATCTGGTGCTCGTGAGACTCAGCTATCACGGCTCGTGCCTTCGAAGTCGGAAGCTTGGTGTCTGGAATTCCCACGACCGGCCGGATCGACGGGTGGAGAGGCAGTCGGATCGGCATACCTTCTGCAGGAATCAACACGAGACCCCCGTAGACCGATGCGGCCGTTTGATCGGCGTGCCCCTCGAGATTGGTCGCAATCCGGAAGACACGGTCCGGGGAAGCCTCATCACCGACGGCTCGAAGGGCCGCGGCCGCGCCCGCCACGAACGCTGCCGCCGACGAACCAAGACCCTTTGACAGGGGGACATGGTTGTGGACCGTGAGCTTCAGAGGTCTGTCACCGACAGCGTCCCTCGCCGCAGCAAGTATGCCGTCACCCTCACCCGAAGTCGGTTTGTGATCTGTTGTGTGCTCGATCGACCACTCCTCCGCTACTTCTGCGGTGACCTGGCAGCGGACGCTCAGAGCCAGCGCGATGCAATCGAAAGCCGGTCCGAGGTTGGCGGTGCTTGCCGGAGCGGAGGCCTTGGCGACGGTCACGAATCGAGCCTACCGTCGGGGTGTGGACCTTTTTGACGTCGAGACACTGCTACCTGAGCTCATCGTCGCCCTCGGGCTCGCGCTACTCATTGGCAACGGATTGGCCTGGCTCCGCAACCGGCGTGGAGAGACGCCCAAGGGGATAGAAGGCGCACAGTTCCGGCCAGGCCGGGTGGCTTTTCTGTCGGCGGTCGGGCTCTTGTTGACGGTTTGGGGCTTGGTCACCCTGCTCGCCTGACCCGGATGTCATTGGGCTACGTCCATCACTAGCCTGACGGTCTTCGCGGGTGTAGTTCAATGGCAGAACGTGAGCTTCCCAAGCTCAAGACGCGGGTTCGATTCCCGTCACCCGCTCAGCTCATGTCACTCGCTCCACGATTCCCGTCACCCGCTCAATTTCAAGCGTTCGGGGGTCAACCGGAGATGGTCAGAGTTCCGGTCATGCCCTCGCCCGCATCGTTGATGTGGATCGTGCAGACAAACGAATAGGTGCCAGGCGCAGCACCGCTCAAGTCGACCAGCGTGCTCCCTCCCGGGAGTACGTCAACGGCTATCTCGAGATCCTCGAGGGTGAAGTCGTGGAGGAAGGCGTCGGAGTTGTGAACCAGTAGCTTTCCCCCCGCTGCGACCGTTGATGACTCCGGCTCGAACTCGAAATTCGTCATCTCCAGCTCTACGGCACCTGCGGCCTCGGCTTCGCTGACCGACTCCCGAGTAGCCAGGAAGCCAACAATCGATACAAGAGCCAGGATCGCGATACCGGTGAGCACCACTCTGCTCAGTCTCTTCTCACCAGCGGTCGGGCCCGTCTTCTCTTTTTGGCCGGCCATCAGCGTCCTGATCCCGCCAACCAGCATCAGAACGAAACCCACCAAGAGGATCAGGCCGCCGATGAACTCCAGCGGGCTGAAAACGGCGAATACTCCAAAGATCAGGAACCAGATCAGGTAGAAAACCGCGAGCCCTGCGATCAGACCGACGGCACGCGACCACAAGGCGTCGAATCGCCATACGAGCACCGTGACAAGCACGAGCGCGGCGGCGATCACGACGAAGGGCATCGTTTCGTCGTCCAGGCCCACAGTCACGGCTATCGAGCCCAACAGCAAAACCATCGCGGTGCTCATCAAGCCAAGGCCGAGCACGAACGTGGAAAGGTGAGGGGTTCTCGGTTCCTCAGTCAATTTGATCTCCTCCCGAGAGAACACCGGCCGCTATCGCTCGGCCGGATGAAAACATCGTACACAGGCATGGAACCCCCAACACAGGTCCGGCGTCTAAAGGCACATGAGAGAAACCGCCACCCGAATCGCTGCCATGGCCGTCGCCGTTCTTGCGATCATGATCACTTCCCCGAGCCCGGCCTACGGGTGTTCATGCATCGAGCCAGACCTCGAGCAGCTGTTCAGCGGCCATGAGGGTGCATTCGTCGGAACATTGATCGAAAGACCTCCACTCGATGAAGGTTTCGTGAACTCTGCGGACCTCGTTCCGTACGTCTTCGAGGTCGAAGCGGCCTACAAGGGTGAGGTCACCAACCCGATGACCGTCATGAGCGCCGTCAGCGGTGCGTCTTGTGGGTTGGAGATGCCAGAAGGCGCGTCAGCTTCGGTGTTCGTGTGGTCGGAGGGCGGCGAGTGGCACGGGGGGTTGTGCTCCACGATGGGACCTGAAGCCCTCCTCGACGGTCCATTCCAGACGGTGGAGTTCGCCGAAGCGGAACCGCCGGCCGGAACCAGCGTCGCTCGCTGGGCCCTGGCTGGATTGGGCATTGCCGGAGCCGCGGCGGCGGGGATCGCCTACCAGCGAAGAAATCGACCCACGACCTGAACCATCGATTCTCAGCAGCCACGGGCCCAACATTGGGCGCGTGCTCCTAAGGAATCGCCATGGCGGGTGGGGGGCCTACCATCCCTCGCCGATGATCTATTCCGACCGCTCGATCCGGGAGGCGATCGAATCCGGGACGATCGTCATCGACCCCTACGAGTCCTCGTATGTTCAGCCGTCCTCGGTCGACCTGCGGGTTGGCGACGGGTTCAGGGTGTTCGTCAACCACCGGTACTCGGAGATCGACCCCAGATCGCCCCAGGAAGACCTCACCCAACTGGTCGAGGTCGGCGACGACGAACCGTTCATGCTCCACCCCGGGGAGTTCGTGCTCGGATCCACCCTCGAGAAGGTCAAGCTGGGTGAAGACGTCGTGGCACGGCTAGAGGGAAAATCGTCGCTGGGACGCCTCGGGCTCCTCATCCACTCGACGGCTGGGTTCATCGACCCTGGCTTCGAGGGCCACATCACATTGGAGCTGTCGAACGTGGCAACTCTCCCCATCGCCATCTATCCGGGTATGAAGATCGGCCAGATCAGCTTCTACCAGATGACAACTGCCGCCGACATCCCCTATGGGTCACCGCAGCTCGGTTCCAAGTATCAGGGTCAGTCCGGACCCACACCGAGCCGCTCCCACCAGGACTTTGGCGGGGCGTGAACTAGCGCGCCCGCGTATAGTTCGGAATGGGTCGTGCGACGGACGGTCTCTCCGGCCAGACTTCGACCCAAGGTGTCATAGGCCCACAGAGTCCCCTCTGGGGTCCGTGCGCGGGCCTCGGGCAAGTGACAACCCCTCCACGCGGCAACCCCTCGGGGTTGCCGCATGCTTTGTCGGGTCAGGTGACGTCTCTGCCCAGGTTGGCGAATCGGGTGAACTCGGGCTGGAAGGTCATCTCCACCGGGCCTGTCGAGCCGGCCCTGTGCTTGGAGACAATCACCTCGGCAATACCCCGCTTCTCCTGGTCCTCGGGGTGGTAGTACTCGTGGCGGTAGATGAACATCACCACATCGGCGTCCTGCTCGATCGAACCGCTCTCTCGGAGGTCGGAGAGACGGGGGCGCTTGTCCTCTCTCGACTCCAGTGAGCGGTTGAGCTGGGAGGCGGCGATGATGGGGACTTCGAGCTCCCTGGCCAGGTTCTTCAGGTTTCTCGAGATCGAAGCTATCTCCTGTTGACGGTTCTCGACCCCGTGCGCCTCCATCAGCTGGAGGTAGTCGACCACGATCAGTGAAAGGCCCTTCTTTCGCTTCAAGCGCCGGCTCTTTGCCCTGATATCGGTGACCGTCACGACCGGGGAGTCATCTATGTAGATCGGAGCCTGATACATCTTCCCCGCGGCATCCACAACGCGCTGCCAGAGGGGTCCAAGCTGGCCCGAGCGCAGCTTCATCGAGTCGACCTTGCCCACCGAAGACAGGATCCGCTGAACGATCTCCTCTTTGGACATCTCGAGCGAAAAGATGGCGACGGGCTCGTCTGCCATGGCTGCATTGGTCGCGATGTTCAGCGCTATCGAAGACTTCCCCATCGAAGGCCGGCCGGCGATCACGATCAGATTCGCCGGCTGGAGGCCGGCCAGTTTCTTGTCCAGATCGACGAACCCTGTAGATAGCCCGGTGAGCTCGCTTCCCCTCTCTTCCATCATCTCGATTTGCTCGAGAACGGTATTGAACATCGGGCCCACCTCGAGGAGGCTCTGGGACGTCCTCCTCTCCGCCACGGCCAGAACGGATTGCTCGGCCCGATCGAGAACGGAGGCGATCTCCTCGTCTATGTCAAAGGCAACTTCGGTGACAGCCGCACCGGCACGAATCAACTCGCGGCGCTTGGCGTGCTCCTCAACGATGCCCGCGTAATGGGCAACGTTCGAGGTGGAAGGGACGATGTCCACGAGACGGGTCAGGTAGGCAACACCGCCAACCTTGTCCAACTCTCCGCGCCGTCTCAGCTCCTCGGACACGGTGACGGCGTCTATCGCCTGGTTGGCGTCGAAGAGAGTGCGCATCGACTCGAAGATCGCTTGATGCGCCGGGACATAGAAGTCCTCGGGGTGGATACGGTCCATGACCTCATTGACCGCATCCTCGGAGAGGAGCACGGCACCGATCACGGACTCCTCCGCCTCGCGTGAATGTGGCGGGGTCCGGTAACCCGGCCTCATCTCCCGTGTTTCTGAAGTGCTCGTCAACTTTGCCTCTCGAACAGGATGCCAACAACCACCGACAGATCTCAGGGTCTTGGCGCGCAAGACCCCGCTGGGGCGAGGAAGTGATCCGCCAGCAGCGGGGAAGCCAGGGCAACATAGACCGCTGTTAGGGAGGACCCCAACTCAGATCGGTCATTGTTTTTCGCGGTGGAAAGGATTGCCAGGAGAACGCGAAAACGCGCGATAAATCGCGGTCAAGAGACGGCGCGTCACGCCTTGTGAATCGTCCTTCGACAGATTGCCTAGGCCGGGATGACGTCCAGGGTCAGGGGGAACTCGACTTCCGGGTGCAGACGAACGGTGATCTCGTGAAGGCCGATCGCCTTGATCGGCTCACCGATGAGCACATGGGCCCGATCCAGCTCGATGCCGGTGAACCGGTGGATGCCCTCGACTACGTCGGCGACGCCTACCGACCCGTAGAGCTGACCCTCGTCCCCGGCGCGTGCTGCCAGGACGACGCGGCTGCCGACGAGTTGGGTGGCGATGTTCTCGGCGGCATCCTTGGCCTTCTGCTCGGCCTCGATGCGGGCCTCGCGGATCGCCTCGGCCTGCTTGAGAGCTCCTTCATTGGCCACGATGGCCGCTTTCTTGGGGAGCAGGAAGTTGCGCGCGTAGCCATCAGCCACATCGACGACGTCGCCGCGCTTTCCCAGATCCTGCACGTCGGAGGTGAGGATCAGCTTCATCGTCCGGCGATATACGGGAGGAGCGCCATCTCACGAGCGTTCTTTATGGCGGTGGCCACTTCACGCTGATGACGCGGGCAGTTTCCGTTGACTCGGCGTCCCCGGATCTTTCCCCTGTCTGACATGTACTTGCGAAGGAGAGCGGTGTCCTTCCAGTCGATGTACTCGGTCTTCGCCTTGCAAAACGCACACGGCTTCGACCTGTAACGCCGGAAGTCCTGTCTCCGGCCGCGACCACCACCGCGCTGTGAGCTCGAGTTGTTGGCTTTTCGACCCATCAGAACCTCCTAGAACGGCGCCTCATCTGGCCCGAAGTCGTCACGAGCCGCCGGTGCGGCAGCAGGTTTGCGGTTCTCCGACCAGTCTCCGTCCTGACGCTGAGTCCGGTTGACCGTTGCCGTGGCCCAGCGAAGAGAGGGGCCGATCTCATCGATCTGAATCTCCACAACCGAGCGCTTGTCCCCCTGCTCGGTCTCCCAGCTGCGCTGCTGCAGACGTCCGGAGACGATGACACGAGTGCCCTTCTGAAGCGATTCGGCCACCTGCTCGGCCTGCTCACGCCAGCAGGTGCCGCTGAAGAAGCTGGTGTCTTCCTGCCATTCGCCGTCCTGTCCCCGCCAGCGACGGTTGACCGCGAGGCGGATCTTGGCCATGGCGACGCCGGAAGGGGTGAACCTCAACTCGGGGTCGTCTACCAGGTTTCCTATGAGTGTGACGTTGTTTGACATTCAATCTCCTCTATCACCGTCTCCCGCCGACTATGCCGGACGGGAGTGACGGATTCCAGTCAGGCGTCCCCGATCCTGACGATCTTGTGACGGACCACCTCGTCTGCCAGGGAAAGCATCCGGTCGAGCGAGTCCACCGAATCCGGCTCGGCCTGGAACGAGAGCACCGTGTAGAAACCCTCGGATAGGTGGTCGATCTCGTAGGCAAACCGGCGCTTGCCCCACATGTCACGCGTGGTGACGTTGGCACCGCTCCCGGCCAGATGAGACTCGAGCTCGCCGACCTTGGCCTCGACGTCGCTCTCGGCCAGGTCCGGCCGGTGAATGGTCATGACTTCGTAATCGCGCATTTGGCCTCCTGTGGACATCCAATTGGAAGGCTCCATCCTCTCGATGGAGCAGGGGTTGTATGCGTCGGCCGGCGCGAGACGGCGACACGGTCGAAATGGTAGACAGATACGGGAGCTTTACCCAGTCGTCAGGGTCGCCCCGATCTCGAACCGATACTCGCCCGCCGGGGTCTCCAAGGCCCAGCCGATGGGACCAGGTGAGCGGTAACTGGGGCACGAGCCTTCTTCGCACAGCGGCATCTCCGACCATCCGAGCAGCTCTCCGCTATCGCTGAACCACCAGATGTCGAGCGGTATCAAGGTGTCCTCCATCGAGAAGGTGTGCGACTCCCCATCGCCGAAGACGAAGAGCATGCCGTCAAGCGGGAGTTCCTCCATGCCCGAGAGGCCTCTGCGTTGCTCATGAGGCTCGTCTGCCACCAGCACCGTTAGCTCGATACCACCCACTGTTACGGTCTCGACGGGCATGCCGATGATGTTCGGGCTGGCAGTGACACACGCCGCCGCCAGCAGGAGCGAGATCAGCCGGATTCGGTGCCCTTCAGCAACTCAGCCGTCACCTCGTCGGCGAGGTGATAGCTCTCGTCGTCACCGGGGAACGACCCGGACTCGATGTCCGCCTTGAACCTCTTCAACGCCTCGGTCGCCTGGTCCGCGAGATTGGCGTAGCTCCGGACGAATTTCGGGTAGCGGCCGGACCCGAGCCCCAGCACGTCGTGAAAGACGAGAACCTGGCCGTCGGTGGACGGGCCGGCGCCGATTCCAATGGTCGGGACGTCGACTTCCTTGGTGATGATCTCACCCAGAACGTCAGGAACGCCTTCGATGACTATCGAAAAGCACCCGACATCGGAGAGGGCCTTGGCGTCCTCGATCATCTCCCGAGCGGCAGCAACCATTTTTCCCTGCACCTTGAAGCCGCCCATGGCATGGACGGACTGTGGAGTGAGCCCCACGTGACCCATCACGGGAATCTCAGCATCGAGGATTGCCCGGATCATGTCCAGTCGCTTGCGCCCTCCTTCGAGCTTCACGGCCTCGGCCCCGGCTTCGGCGATCAGCCGTCCCGCGTTGCGCACGGTGTCCTCGCGACTGAGGTGGAAGCTGAGCCATGGCATGTCCGCAACTACCAGAGCCCGCGGTTTTGCCCTGGCGACGGCACGCGTGTGCATGACGATTTCGTCCATGCCTACCTCGAGAGTCGTGTCCATGCCATGTACGACGTTGGCCACCGAGTCACCGATGAGAATGATGTCGATCCCGGCGGCGTCGGCAATCACAGCGCCCGGATAGTCGTACGCGGTCACCATGGACACCTTTGGGCCGCCCTTTCGCAGCCGAACACCGGGAACCGTGATCTTGTCGGACATCAGGAGGTCAAGAGTACTGGCCGGACCGAATTGTCAACCAGAAGGCGTGCCTTTCTCGATGACAGCTCGCACCCAGTCGATGTCCGCGATGTGGTCGTCGACCCCACCTGGTGTCTCCACCGCTACCGGAGCACCGGCTTCCCGGATGACACGGGCCAGGTCCTCGAGTGGGATCTGGCCATGGCCAAGAAGCTCGTGGCGGTCACGTCGTGAGTCGAAAGGGTCCTTTGAGTCGTTGACCTGGACCAGGTCGATCCGACCAGTGGCCTCCAGAACCCTCCCCACCAGCCCATCCAACGGCTCGCCGCCCGCCCAGGCATGACAGGTGTCGAGGCAGAACCCGACCCGATACGACCCGACCTCCTGCCAGAGCCTTGCGATCCACTCCACGCGGCGAGCAACGGCCTTGTCGCCACCGGCCGTGTTCTCGATCAACACCAGCATCTCTGTGTCCAGCGAGTCGAGCGCCTTGCGCCAGCGGACTATCCCCTCCTCCTGAGGGCCGTCCCCGGTCACATGACCCCCGTGGACCACGACGGCAGCGGCTCCGATCTCGCTGGCGGCGTCGCAGGTCTCCTGAAGAATCTTCCGACTGGGGATGCGGACGCGGTTGTTGTCGGCGCACACGTTGATCAGATACGGCGCGTGGACGAATATCGGTATCTCGGAGCTGCGCAGCGCAGCCGCATCCTGGCGCGGGTTGGGCTTCTTCCAGGACTGGGGATTGGACAGAAACATCTGGATCAGGTCCGCCCCTCGGGCACCAGCCTCCGCCAGCGGGTCCACCGCTGGGACGTGCGCTCCGACAGGGATCACTCCTCCTCGTCTCCCGAGCGCAGCCACCCGCTGACGATTGGTTCTCGGGCGACCTCGATGATCCGACCCGCAACGATGTCCGGCGGCTCCTCCCAGTTGTCCGCCAACACGCCGAGGCGGTCATCGGAGAGCCACCTACCTGCCCAGGGATTGTCGGGAATCCCGTCCCGGCTTCTAACCAGAAGGACCAACAGCGGGACCCGCGTTCCTTCATCGTCTGCCTCCTCGGAGGAAACGTCGAGGATCTGGGACCACGGGATGAGGGTCGCCGGGCTAAAGGGGCTTCCCAGGCGCAGGGCCAGCCCTTCATCGGTGGTTTCCACCACAGAAGTCGGCGAGACCAGTTCCTTGAGGCCCCAGATGACGAAGAGAAGGCCAAAGGCGAACGCCAGCCAGGCGTAGAGAACATCGCGGGCTTCGAAGATCTGGGTGTCCTGCGGCCGGAAGAGCGCTTCGCGTAGTCGGTCAGAGAAGGTCCGGGTGTACAGGACGTCGACGGCAATCACTATCAGCGGTATCCCGGCCATGGCCATCGCCCACATCCTCCAACCAGAACGGCGAACCACGACTTTCAATCACCCACCCCCAGGTCGGCAGGTTTGACCAGAGCGACGTATGGGATGTCCATCGCCTCGAATTTTGCGCCAGCGGCGCCCCGGGAGCGGTCCACGACGGAGATAGCCTGGATGATGTTCAAGCCCTCGGCACGGGCCGTTTCGGCTGCCGCTATAGGTGCTCCTCCGGTGGTCGTGGTGTCCTCGATGATTGCCACGTTGGTGCCGGCCGTGACCGGGCCAACCAATCTCCCCCCGACTCCGTGATCCTTTTCTTCCTTGCGGATGCTGAATGCCCGAAGAGGGCGACCTGACTGCGACGCCAGCACTGCGGTGGCGACCGATATCGGGTCAGCCCCCATGGTCATCCCTCCCACAGCCTCGACCTCGTCGGAGAGAACATCGAGAACCGCCGCACCGGCCAGCGCTGCCCCAAAGCCGTCGAATGTCGTCTGACGAGCGTCGATGTACCAGGAGGAGGTCTTTCCGGAGCGCAGCGTGAAGGGCCCGTCGGTCCTTACAGAGTGGGCTCGTAGATGAGTGATTAGCGCGTCAAGTGACACCTCGCCATCGTATTGGCTGTCAAACCTCAAGTCCTTACAAGGGACCGGTTTGGGTGGTATGTCGGCCTGGATGTAGGTTTTCGACATGGACCTCTTCCTAGTTCGCCATGGCCAGCCGGCTTGGTCCACACCCGACCGCCTGGCGTTGAACGACCCGAGCCTGACGGATCTCGGCATCGAGCAGTCGAGAAGGGTCGCCCACCGTCTTGGCTCGCTCAGCAAGGTCGACAACCTTTGGGTTTCGTCCATGGCCCGCGCATTGGAGACTGCTGACGCCATCGAAGCCGAAGTCGAACCCGATCGCGAGGTGTTCGACTGGCTTCAGGAGATCAACAACCCTCCAGAGTGGGAAGGAACACCGGTGGAGAAGATCGACCGCCACTTCGAGACTCTCAATCTGCGCTCCATGGATGAGATGTGGAATGGGCTGGGTCCGGGAGGAGAATCGTTCCGAGACTTCCACGAACGCGTCGTCCAGGGGTTGCGGGAGACCCTCGATTCGCACGGTGTCCACCCCATCGACGATGGCAACAACCTGTGGAACGTGGACAACCCTGACCAACGAGTCGTGATCGTGGGCCATGCCGGCGCCAACGCCGTCATCCTCGGCCACTTGCTGGGTTTGGACCCCGTTCCCTGGGAGTGGGAGCGTTTCCGCCAGCCCCACACCGGTGTGTCCCGGATTACCACCCTCAGGATCGCCGACGGTTGGGCGTTCTCACTGCGCCAGCTCGGCAGCGTCTCACACTTGCACCCGGGCATGGTCACGGTCTAGAACTGGCAACGGGGAGAGCGCCAACCGGCTCGTCTCTTCGCTATTCGGAGGGAGATGGTTCGCGGAACCCTCCCCGTCACCTCCGTGCGATAACCGCGGTCGGGAGGACTACGTCCGGTCCGAGCTCGGACCGGACAGGGGAAATTCGATTGTCCGAATCCGTAGCATCGCGACGTATAGGGGGAAAGCAACGGAGGGCTCGGTGCGAACCGACTCAGCAGACGGGGAATTTCGGAGCGTGTTCAGGACTCACTTCGGTGCGATAAACCGGTACTGCCTTCGGCGACTCCCCATGGGCGACGTGAACGACGTCGTGGCGGACGTGTTCGTGGTGGCGTGGCGAAAGATCGATCGAATCCCGCCGGAAGGTGAGGTGCTGCCGTGGCTCTACGGAATAGCCCGAAACGAAATACGAAACCGTCATCGGGCCGCGAGACGAGCACGGGCGTTGAGGTCGAAGCTGGCCGGTCAGGCGGACCCCGCGGAGCCGGGTCCCGAGCCTGTCGTGATTCGAAACGCCGAGTTGCGACATGTGATGAGCGCCCTCGAGTCCCTGTCCCCCGACGACCAGGAAGTGTTGCTTCTCCGCGCCCACGAAGAGCTCGGCTACTCCGAGCTCGGAATCGCCTTGGGATGTTCATCCGAGGCCGCGAGGAAAAGACTCACCCGTGCGATCGCCCGGCTGCGCAGAGCAGGCGGGTACGTCGAGCCAGGCGAACAGGCTCGAGTCCGTGCGACGAAAGGAGGTGACCAGTGAACGACTCAGAGCTCCTGTTGAAACTGGCCGAGGCCGACTCCTATAGCGGGGAGGCCGCGCTCCCAGAGGAGATCTGGACTGCCGACCTGGCACTTCGGGAGATCGAACGGAGGATCGGAATGAGCCAAGAAAAGACGAGAGTTCCAAACAGGAAGACCTCGGCGACCCGTACTGGACAGGCTGCCCCAATGCGGGCGCGACCAGCGGCGTTTGGTCGCGGGATCTGGATAGGAGTGGCTGCGGCGGCGTTGGTGGTGGTCGCAGGGGCTCTGCTGCTGTTTCGGAGTGAGGAGGGGTTGATAGCCGGCGAACCTCCCGGGCCATTGGACGCCTATGTCACAGCACTCCGGGCCAACGACAGCCAAGCCGCGCTGGCCGCGCTGTCTGAAGATGTCTTGCCGGGATTCACTCCCTGGCTCGTCGGAAGTGACACCTCGGGAATCGAGGTGACCGAATGCGAGATCCGGGACGCTGTGAGGAGGTTGGTCGTGTGTCAGGTCGACATGGGGCCGGCCTTCTTCCAGACCCAGATCGGAGGTGGCCGCGACACCACGCTGCTGGCGAGTCTGGATGACTCGACCATGGAGCTCATCGACATGCCGAACCCGGACTCCAATGCCTCGAGGGCCTTCCGTGACTGGGTGGCCGAATTCCACCCGGACAGATACGGCGAGTTGTTCGACGACAGCGGCATCGACGGCACTGTTTGGACCGAGGAAGCCGGACGACTGCAGTTCGAATTCCTCGACGAATACCTCGACTACCTGGCAACCCAGGGATAGGGACATCGGCGGGGGCCCGTCACGGGCCCCCCTACTCCTTCACATACCTGGGGTACGTCTCCTTCGCCTTCAGCGCAACCTCGGGATCGATATCGACAGTCGCGAAAGGCGTCTCTGATGAGGTGCGAGCGAGGACCAAACCGTCAGGGTCGATGATCCATCCCATTCCTGCGTACGACACACCGTTGGACTCGCCCTCGCGGTTCGAGGAGAGGCAGTAGGCGCCCGACATGACCGCTGCCGCCCTGCCGCCTGCCAGCCATTTGTCGCGCGTCGACGCCTCGGTGGCCCGCGGGGCCAGGATGAAATGGGCCCCGCCACGGGCATAGCCGCGCGCGTGTTCCGTGAACCACATGTCGGTGCAGATCATGAATCCAGCAGTGAGGTCGCCGACGGGCTCTGGCTCGAAGCTGCCGTCCCCCGGCTGGTACCACGTGGCCTCCCAGAATCCGGGCTCGTCCGGGAGGTAGTACTTGACGTGCCCGTCCTGCACCGTCCCGTCGTGCCAAACGAACGCCTGGTTGTGGCGAACGCCGTCGCTGGTTGTGACCGGGCGTGAGCCGGCCACGATCGGGACATCCAACTCGTATAGCCGTTCCAGCCACTTCTCGTGCGATTCCACAGCGGCTTCCCACTCACTCGAGTCAACCTCATCGGTCCAGGCCACCCAAGGGTGAAAGATCATCTCCGGCAGCAGCACTAGCTCCGAGCCGTTCTCGCGGGTATGAGCAGAGAGAGACTCCCAGGACTCCTCGAACCCTTCGGGTGGATCGGGCAGCTGACAGACAGTCACGTTCATCGCACTCAGCCTAAGACAGGATCACAAGGACAGACTGCAACCCTCAGGAGCCCATCGAACCTATTGGCCGAAGCGGCGGGAGCGGCCCGTGTAATCACGTAGAGCACGAAGAAAGTCGACGTGACGAAACGCCGGCCAGTTGACGTCCACGAACACGAATTCCGAATAGGCGGACTGCCACAACAGAAATCCCGAAAGGCGCGATTCCCCCGAAGTTCGGATCAACAAGTCGGGGTCCGGCATGTCTGAGGAGTACATATGAGCAGCGAGGGACTCGGCATCGATTTGATCGGGTATCTCTTCCGCGGTGCGGCCTTCGGCAGCAAGCTCTGCCACGAGGTTCTTGGCTGCGTCCACGATCTCCTGGCGTCCTCCATAGCCCATGGCGACGTTCAATCGTCTCGAGCCGTGCGGATGCGCCTGCTCAGCTGTCTTCGCCGCGGCCACCAGGTGGTCCGGTAACAGATCAAGGCTCCCGATGAACTTGATGCCCATGTCGTACTCCGCGGCGATGGCCGGAAGTCGGCCAAAAAGCTCGATGAGAACGTCGAAATACGGATCCAACTCCTCATCGGGCCTCGACAGGTTCTCCCGGGAGAGGACCCATGCAGTGACCGCCGGGATGTCGAACTCATCTGCCCACCCCAGGAACTCCTCGAACCGGCGCATGCCAACCCGATACGAGTCCTCGTAGCTGGACAGACCTTCCTCACGAGCATGCCGCCGGTGGCCGTCGAGGACGACTCCGATGTGCCTGGGAAGGCGCTGCAAATCGAGGCTCTTGGCAAGCCTGCGCTCGTATAGCCGGTATAGGAGCCCGAGTTCCATTCCGGACCGTCATCGTAGAGCCATACCGTTGACAAGAGCCCGATTGGCTTACTCTGTCCTCATCGAGAGAGTGACGATCGGCAAGATGCAGAACCCTGTCAGAGGGTTCCTCCACGGCGGCGCCGCTCTGGTGTCGTTGGTAGGTCTTGGTGCCCTCCTGGTTCAAACCTGGGGAAGATCTGCAGCATTCACCGGCGCTCTTGTATTCGGCGCTGCGCTCGTGGTCATGTACTCGGTGTCGGCGCTATACCACTCGATACCCTGGGATCCCCGCTGGAAGACCAGGCTCCAGAGGCTCGATCACTCCAATATCTACGTGGTCGTGGCTGCGACATTCACGCCGTTTGCCATCGCGGCATTGGAAGGAGCCCGACTGGCCGCAGCCCTGGGCATCGTATGGGGAGTTGCCCTGATCGGCATCGCCCTGAAGGCTCTTCTCCCCAGCGTAAAGACATGGCTATCGGTCACGCTTCAGATGGTCATGGGTTGGACGGCCGTCGTGTGGACACCGGACATCCTCGATCGCCTTGGGTGGGGCGCCGTAGCGCTGATCGCCCTTGGGGGGCTCAGCTACACCGCAGGGGTGATCGTCTTCAGCACCAAACGCCCCCGGCTCCGCCCCAGGACGTTCTCCTACCACGAGCTGTTCCACGTGCTGGTGATAGTGGGGAGCGGACTGCACTTCCTGGCGATCGCCTGGTACGCGCTGCCTGCGATCGGCTAGAGCTCTGACGCATGACGTTCGCGAGGGTCAGGCCGAGTGGCCGCTGTACCCGTTAGAAACGTTGTGAGTCGTGGCGTTAGGGCAGCGGCAGCGACGGCTCCTCGGCGCACAGCGCCTCGACCTCGTGAAGCTCCTTGGGGACTGAGGCCGTCATGTTGTCATGCCCATCTGGGGTGATGAGCAGATCGTCTTCGATCCTCACTCCGATGCCCAGAAATTCCTTGGGGACCGTGTGGGTTAGCTTCTCGGCGGCTTCCCGCTCCTCAGACTCCTTGGCCGCCGCAGCGGCAGCCCCCAATCGGATCCTGCGCTCGTTCCGCTCGTCGAGGTCGTACTCGAGGAGCGCGAGCTCGATCTCCTCCTTGTCGGGCGCGACGTAAAGGCCGGGCTCGATCGTGAATGCCATGCCCGGTTGCAGAGGTCGGGAAACACCGTCGATGCGGTAGGCACCCCTGTCGTGGACGTCTAGACCGAGCCAGTGACCAGTGCCGTGCATGTAGAACTCGGAATAATGGTGCATCGATAGGGCATCCTTGGCGTGACCTGGTAGCAGGCCGAGGTCGATCATCCCCTCTGTGAGAACCCGCGTCGCCTCGTCGTGGATGGCTCTCATCGTCGATCCGGGGATCGCAAGGCCCAATCCCTTCTTCTCTGCCTCGAGTACGACTTCGTAGATGTCACGCTGCGGACCGCTGAACTTGCCGTTGGCCGGGAAGGTCCGGGTGATGTCCGAGGAATAGCCGTCGACCTCCGCCGCGGCGTCGATGAGTATGAGGTCGCCATCCCCAACCTGGGTGTCGTTCTCCTCGTAATGGAGGATGCAGGCGTTGGCCCCGGAAGCAACGATCGACCCATAGCCGTTGCGCCTCGAGCCCTTGGCACGCCACCAGTACTCGAGCGCTGCCTGGACCTGATATTCCCACATGCCGGGTCGTGCAAAGCGCATCGCCTCACGATGTCCCTCGGCTGTCAGACCGCAGGCCCTTCGAAGACTTGCCGCTTCGGCTTCATTCTTGAAGAGCATCATTTCCCCAAGTGGCACCGAAACGTCCTTGATCGTTGACGGGACCGTTCCGCCGAATCTCTCCCTATGGGATCGTGCCTTGCGGATGATCGATGTGATCTTCTCGTCAAAGTCGGGGTTCCCGGCCGTGTACCAGAGGACCTCGCGCCCGATCATGTAGCGCTCGAGGACACCGTCAAGCTCCGAGAGCTCATAGGAGGCGTCTGCTCCGAATTTCGCCTTGGCTCCTTCGGTACCGGTGCGGATGCCCGTCCACACCTCGGCGCTCGGGTCCTTGGGCCGGACAAATAGCGTGTAATCCCCTTCGTCGTGACCGGGTGTCATCACCGCTACAGCATCGGGCTCATGGAAGCCGGTCAGGTACCAAAAGGCCGTGTCCTGACGAAAAGAGTGCATCACGTCGTAGTTGCGGACCACCTCTTTGGCAGCGGGGATGACGGCTATGGCATCGGGACCAATCGTCTTGGCCAGTTCGGCGCGCCGCTCGGCATATCGGTCAGACATGATGAAGAAGTTACCTCCCAACTGCTGCTCGACGAATCCCGCCAACCCCCAAGGGAAGTGCCCGACGCACCACCGGTCAGGGTTTCAGTTGGAGATCGACCACCAAGGGAAAGTGATCTGAGCCCATGGCCGGGCCAAGACGGCGATCCGTTACCACGAGCGCATCCGAGTAGAGAAGGTGGTCGATAGGCACTCTGAGCAGGAATGAGGAGCCGGCAGGGAAACTGGGCTGCAACCCGAAGCCCGTCTGTGAATTGGCCAGGTCGGAGACATCCATCAGTCTGCGGAACGGATGTGACCACGGGGTGGCGTTGAAGTCCCCAACCACCACGTGAGCCCCTTCCCTTTCCGATGCCCAGGACGCTGCGAATGCCAATTGTGCGTCACGCAGGTTCGACCTCTGCTCGTCCGTCGGCGCCAAAGGATGGGTCGACAAGATCGCGATCGGCTCGGGCCATCCTCGGGGTCGGTAGTCGATCATCACCGCCCGGGCCTGGGTCTCGGCGAAGCCGTACGAGACCACATCCCGCTCATCCGCCCTCAACAACACGAGAGTCCCGAAGATCAACTGGTCGGAGCGGGGGCGGATCACCTCGTAGTCGAGACCCGCCGACTCCATGGCCACCTCCCAGGGCCGACTCGCCTCGTGAAGAAGGACCACGTCAGGGTCAGTGACCTCGATGTAATCGATGACTTCAGAGAAACTCTCGTTGGTCGAGAGCAGGTTGAACGACAGAATCCTGATAGAAGGGGCGTCGGGTGACCCCTCCGAGGGAGACCCGAGGTACAGCGGCCCCACGACTATCAGGTTGACCGCCGCGACGGCGAGAACCGCATAGCCGGTCTTCCGCCAGCCCGAAACCATGAGGAGCACGCCCAGGACGAGCAGGGCGACGAGGTACTGCCCGCGGAAGTTGGCCAGTACGTCCAACCACCAGAACCACTGGCCGGCGAAGGCGGCCAGTGAAACGAGGGCGACTGCCACTCCGGGGACGGCGAGCAGCAAGAGGGCCACCCTCTCACTCCTCCTCGGTGGGTGGTGGCCCTGGGTCCGAACCGCCCTGGTCGATCCACCATTCCCTGGCGATGGCAAACGCCGTTTCGGGAGTGTATGGCCCCTCCTCGATCCTCTTCTCGAGGAGGATGGTCATTATCTCCCCCACCTTCGGGCTGGGGTCGATCCCCAGATATTCCATCACCTGGTGCCCGTCGATGGGGGCACGGAGTGCCTCCAACTCCTCCTTGGCCGAAAGCTCGGCGATACGTCGCTCGAGCTCGTCGATACTCGCCTGGATCTCCCTCTCCCGGCGAGCGTTGGCTGTGGTCACGTCGCACCGCACGAGCTCGTTCAGCTTGTCGAGGAGGTCTCCGGCGTCCCTGACGTAACGCCGGACAGCCGAATCGGTCCATCCCAGTTTGAGCGTGTGGGGACGGAGATGCAGGAAGACGAGCCGGCTCACCTGCTCGACGATCTCCTTGGGG
>JAWWBL010000010.1:0-30945 GCA_033720975.1 Acidimicrobiia bacterium
GGATTGAGCCCGGCGTTCAACGCTGGCGGCACGATCACCGCGGGGAACGCTTCCCAGATCTCTGACGGCGCAGCCGCATTAGTGGTGGCCGACCGGGATGCCGCCGAGGCGTCCGGAGCGCCAATCCTCGCCGAGATCCTCGCCTACGGCCAGATCGGCGGCCAAGACGCCACCCTTCATGAGCGTCCCGCCGAGGCTCTGGGGGTGGCGCTCAAGAAAGCGGGCATGGAGGCGTCAGATCTGGATCTCGTCGAGATCAACGAGGCTTACGCCGCGGTAGCGCTGTGGTCGGCGAAGATGCTCGATATTCCGGCTGAGAAAGTGAACGTCAACGGAGGTGCCGTGGCGCTCGGCCACCCGCTTGGAGCCACGGGAGCGCGAATCGTGGTGACCCTGATCAACGCTCTACGACACCGCGGGGGAGGCGTCGGGGGTGCTGCACTGTGTGGAGGAGGGGGCCAGGGCGACGCTCTCATAGTGCGGGTCGAGGGCTGATGGCAGAGCCGATCGAGAGAAATCTCGGATTTGATCTTGTCCGGGTGACCGAGACTGCCGCGATCGGAGCAGCCCGCTGGCTGGGCAGAGGAGACAAGGAGTCGGTGGACCAGGCGGCAGTCGACGGGATGCGACTCCATCTGTCCACGCTGGATATCGATGGGATAGTCGTGATCGGCGAGGGTGAGAAAGATCACGCCCCGATGCTTTACAACGGCGAGCGAGTCGGCGCCGGCCAAGGCATGAGCGTGGACGTGGCCGTCGATCCGATCGACGGTACGACCCTCACCGCCTCCGGGGTGTCTGGGGCCATTGCCGTGATCGCGATTGCAGAGGGCCACGGGACGATGTATTCGCCCGGATCCCTCGTCTACATGGACAAGATCGCGGTGGGTCCTGAAGCTGCCGGCGCCATCGACCTCGATGCTCCCGTCGAGCACAATCTCCAGCAAATCGCAAAGGCCAACGGGAAGTCGAAAGGCGACCTGAGGGTCCTGATCCTCGACCGCCCGAGGAATCAGCATTACATCGATGCTGTCCGTCAGGCGGGAGCGCGTATTTCGTTGCTACGCGACGGCGACGTAGCGGGAGCGATAGCCACCGCCCAGGAGGACCATGAGGCGGATGTCCTCTTGGGAATCGGCGGCTCACCTGAGGCGGTCATCGCAGCGGCGGCACTCAAGTGCATGGGGGGAGAGATCCAATGCCGACTCTGGCCTCGCGACGACGCGGAAAGGGATGTGGCTCGCGAGGAAAGCCTTGACCTCGATGCGATCATGACCACGGGGAGCCTCGTCTCCTCGGGGAATGTCTTCTTCGCTGCCACCGGCGTGACGGGTGGCGAATTCCTTCGGGCGGTTCGGTTCACTGGCGAGGACCGGGTTACGACGCATTCGGTGATCATGAGATCGAAGACAGGATCGGTTCGCTACATGGATGGCTTCCACGACCTTGCCCGACTTCGCGAGATCTCCAGAGAGGTCGTCGACTGACTAGTCACATGCGTCTCACCAGGGATGACACCCAAGTAATCGCCCTCTAGCGGCCGATTACGTGGTTAATGAGGAGACGCATGACCAGTCGCCGCAGGGCGGCGTGCGAGCACTCTCACTCTGTGTCGACGGTGTTCGCTGGGATCAGGCGATCGGTCTGCGTGGATTGTGGGAACGTCAGCGTGAGCCATCACCACGACCTCGTGGTCGACGGCGGAAATCGGCTCGCCGTGTCACACGTCGCCGTGGGAGAGGCACGGGAGGCTTGACGAGGTGCTACCCGCCTCATCTCAGAGGCGGGTAGCCAACTCGACCGCCTGCACGAGGGTATGGGCAATCGGAGCGCCCATGCCTTCGAGCGTGGGCAGATGGTGACTTCCGCCGTCGTAGAGAATGATGTGGGCGCCCACGTGGCGAGCCGCCACAGCATCGTCGGGGGTGTCCCCCACTACCACGGTGGCTCTCGGCTCCAGGCCAAGCAATGAAAGGTGCTCGTCGAGGTGGTTGGCCTTGAGGCCTCCGGTTTCGGCTCTCAGGCCGTCTACGGCCACGAAGCGATCCGCAACCCCCTTCCGATCTACGATCCCCTCGAGCCACTCTTGCGGGGACATCGATAGGAGCGACTGGGCCCACCCTTTGGCGTCAGCCGCTGCCAGTGCCTCGGCTGCGTCGTGTGTGAGTCGCGCTTGGTCTGCTCGGGCCATGTACTCGACGTGGAACGTGTTGTTCAGTGCGTGCCACTCCTCGTCGGTGACGGGACGGCCGAACAGCGAGTCGTAGAAAGCCCTCACCGGTCGAGTGAAGTGATCCCGGTAAGTGTCCTCGTCGATTGGTGGTGCCCCCAGCCTGCCGAGGGAGATGTTCGCCGCCTCGATTACGACGGTCAGATCGTCGAGGAGGGTCCCGTTCCAGTCCCAGACGATGTGCACCAGTCAGAGCTCGGAACGCCCGGTGAGGGCACGGCCCAATGTGAGCTCGTCGGCGTAGTCGAGATCCCCGCCGACCGGCAGCCCTGACGCAAGACGGGAGACGCGCACCCCAAGCGGTTTGAACTCCCGGGCGATGTACATCGCGGTGGCGTCGCCCTCGACCGTCGGGTTGGTGGCAACGATGAGCTCTTCGATCCCTTCGTCTCCTACCCTTGACCTCAGCTCGTCGAGGCGGAGCTGACCGGGGCCGATCCCATTGATCGGCGACAATGATCCTCCCAACACGTGGTACCGACCGCGGAACTCCTGGGTTCGCTCAACGACAACGATGTCCTGGGGGCGCTCGACGATGCAGACTTGTGCCGAATCTCTTCTGGAGTCGCGACAGATCGAGCACTCCTCCCCTGACGCAACATTGAAACAACGGCGGCACTGGCCCACCTGGTCCCTCATGTCGGATATTGCAGTTGCGAGACGACGGGCATCGGCCTCCTCGACGGTGAGAAGGTGGAAAGCAAGTCGCTGCGCCGTCTTGCCTCCGATTCCCGGCAGTCGGCTCAGCTCGTCGATAACACGCTGAACAGGCCCTTCGAACATCAACCGAAGAGCCCGCCCATGTCCAGCCCGGAGGAGATCCCGCCGAGTTGGTCGTTGGCGGCTGTCACCGCGGCCTCCATTGCTTTCCGAACCGCGGCCACGACTAGATCTTCGAGCATCTCGATGTCTTCCGGGTCCACGACATCCGGGGAGATCTTGATCTCGACGAGCTCCGGGCCTCCAGTGACCACAGCGGTGACCATCCCGCCCCCTGCCGAGCCTTCGAAGCGTCGTTCGGTGAGCTCGGCCTGGGCCTTAGCGAGCTCCTTTTGAATCTCCTGAGCCTGCTTCATGATCTGGCCGATGTCGGGGTTGCGATCCATGGGTCAAGGGTACCCGGGAGTAGCGCTGACTCAGTCGTCGACCACCTCGGCGCCGAGCTCCGATGCGAGCAACGCCGTGGGGTCGGTCTCCGCCGAGGGTCGCTCCTCGAGATCGTTCAGGTCGATCTTCGAGTCCTCGTCCTGGCCGAGGCCAGCCTTCGAGCGGAACCGGACACTCACTGGTTGTCCGAGGAGATCGCTCGCCTTCGTCGCCACGATCTTGGATACCGCGTCATCCTGGGTAAGTGACTCGAGATGGAAATCATGGGCCACCTCGAGGACGATCGTGGTGCCTTCGACTCCCGCCGGCACCGCTTCGCGGAAGAACGCCCAGCGACGGGCGCCGAGGACATCCCGTAGGCCACCGAAAAGCCCTGGCCACACCCTTTTCAGCTGGTCAAAGCTGATCTCAACGTTCGCGGCCTCAATAGGTGTCGATTCGGTGGGCCGGGCAGCCCCGCTCTCCTGCTCCGACTCCGACCCCGATCGCTCCTCGGATGGCGGTTCCTCCTTGGGGACACCAGCGGTTGAGGCCGACTGGCCCACCTTGCCGATCCTCCGTTCGAGACGCTCCATCCTGGAGATGAGTGACTCGGGGTCTGTCGCAGTTTCGGGACGAGTCAGCTTGATGAGGGCGAGCTCTGTCATGAGACGCTCTTCACGACCCTCACGAAGGCGGACAAGTGCCTCCCCAAGGAGGTCGACGGCGCGGAGCACCTCGGTCGAGGGCACCACGGCAGCGGCCTGCTTCCAGGACTCGTAGATCTCGGGCGGCTCATCTGTTATCTCGGCGAGATTCGGTGCATAGTGGGCAAGGAACACGCCTCGGAAATAGCTGATCGCCTCTGAAACGAACCGACGCAGATCCACTCCGCTTGCAGCCAGCTCGGCGACGAGTTCTAGCGCATCCTTGGCGTCCTCGGCAGCCACTGCATCGGCGAGCCGTGAGAACACCTCCGTGTCCGGCACGCCCAGGGCTCGACGCACCCCGGCGACGTCGACGGTGCCGCCACCAAGAGCCGACACCTGCTCGATCAGCGAGAGGGAGTCTCTGACCGACCCGGAAGCGTGTCGGGCCACAGCGACCAAGGCCGCGGGATCAGTTTTCATCCCCTCGCGATCCGCGATAGTGCCAAGGTAGGCAGCAAGCTGCTCCACTGGTACCGGGTGGAAATCGAATCGCTGGGTCCGCGAGCGGATCGTGTCCAGCAGTTTGTAAGGCTCGGTTGTCGCAAGGACGAAATGAACGTGCTCAGGCGGCTCTTCGAGTGTCTTGAGTAATGCATTGCCTGCTGCCTTGGAGAGCATGTGGGCCTCGTCGAGGACGAAGACACGACGCGAGGTAGCTGCCGACGCGACAGTGGTGACGCTCAGCTTTATGTCTCGGATGTCGTCGACGGAGTTGTGCGAGGCCGCATCGAGTTCGAGCACGTCGAGGGAAGTCCCGCCGGTTATGGCAAGACAACTGTCGCACTCGTTGTCCGGCGAGCCGTCGGAGTTTCGGTTCTCACAGTTGAGTGCCTTGGCGAGGATCCGGGCCGTGGTGGTCTTTCCGGTCCCGCGGGGACCGGTGAAGAGGTAGGCATGGGCCACCCGACCCTCTGCCACCTCACGGGAGAGAGTGGTCGTCACGTGGGCCTGACCGATGACGTCGTCAAACGTCTGCGGCCGGTACTTCCGGTACAGCGCCTGATATTCCAAGACGTCGCCACCGTACATCTCCGCGGGGACCGATTCACACGCCGCCTGCCGTTCTGTGCGGATTTACGGCCCGTTTTGGGCCGTAAATCCGCACAGAACGTTTATTTACACCGTCAGACGGTCGATACTCTCCACCAGTGACTCGCCCCATCACCGAGAAGTCGCCCACTCGAGCCGACAAAGACGTCCCTGCGGTTTGGGCCCGTGGCCTGACCCGATCCTTCGGGAAGACCGTGGCGGTCAGCGACGTCGACCTCTCCATCGCCCCCGGTGAGTTCTACGGCCTTCTGGGTCAGAACGGGGCCGGCAAGACAACGACGATCAAAGCGATAGTCGGCCTACTCCGCCCGGACTCGGGAGAAGTAGGAATCGGTGAGTTCAACACCTGGACACACCCGACCGAGGTAAAAGCTCGTATCGGGGTGCTACCGGAGGAATTCAATCTCTATGAGCGTCTCACCGGAGCCGAGTTGCTCGACTTCACGGCGGCGATGCACGGGCTTGGCAAGTTGGAAGCGGCCGTGCGGCGAAATGAGCTGCTCGAGATGCTGGACCTCACTGCGGCAGGATCAAAGCTGATCGGCGACTACTCGCGCGGCATGAGAAAAAAGGTGGCTCTCGGGGCAGCCATCATCCATCGACCCCCGGTCTTGTTTCTCGACGAGCCCTTCGAAGGGGTGGACGCGGTCTCCGCGCGACTGATCCGCAACCTTCTCAAGGAAGCCGCAGGGAGCGGGACCACGATTGTCTTCTCATCCCATGAGATGCACCTGGTCGAGAAGCTCTGCTCCCGCATCGGCATCATGGTTGAAGGGAAGCTCACGATCGAGGCGACTCCTGATGAGCTATGCGCCATGACCGGCCGGGACAACGTCGAGGATGCGTTCATCGCCGCCGTAGGCGGCGACCCAAACACCGGATCGTCGTGGTACGAAACCTCGTCTCGCTGAAGGTTCGGCTGACCTGGAACGGGATACGGAGCGACGTCCAACGCCGATTCGGGTTCCCGATTGCGACGATCCTCCTCGGGATTCTCGGGGTGTGGCTCGCTGCCAGCCATCTCGAGATCATTGGCCAGCTCGGTGACGGGACCAACGCCCTCGACGAGTACCTGGGGTGGGTCTCGGTCTTGTTCTTCCTCGCCTGGATCACTCTGCCGGTCATCATCTTCCCCCTCGACGAAAACCTCGATCCTCAGCAACTCGCCGTCCTCCCAATCTCACGCACTGACCTGGTGCGTGGCCTGGCTGCGGCGAGCTTGGTAGCACCTGCCACGCTCGTGCCCCTTGCCGTTCTCTTCTCCAACGGGAGAGCTCTTTCCTCGGGCTGGTGGGTCGCGATTCCAGCATCGGCTACATACCTGATGATCCTGGCCGTGGGATCCCAACTCTTCTCGGCAGCCATATCGTCCATCCTCAGGACGAGGAGGGGACGCGACATCGCCACCTTCTTCGTACTCGGTATCGCCGGGGCCGCTTTCTTCCTATACCGGACCATCGCCGACACGATCGAAGCACTGGGGCTGTCCGGTGCAGCGTCAACGCATCCGATACTCGACTGGGCCTTCGTCGTGCCACCACTTGCCGCCCAGCGGGCTGTCATAGAGGCAACCGCCGGCAACACAGCTGGCGGCGTGGCTTTCCTCGCCGCCGCCGTTGCTGGCCTCTACCTAATGGCCGTGTTGTTCCGAAGACTCCTCGACTGGATGCTCACAACTCCGGAAGAGCGCAGCCGTCCCGCCGCAAGATCAAGACGCAGGGGGCTGGCCTCCGGGGCATGGGGCCCCGTGTGGACCTTGGCGCGGAAAGAGCTTCGTTTCTACATCCGCGACCCCAGACAACGCCTGGTGTGGACCGGCACCGTCATCTTCGTTGGTTTGGGGATCGCCGGGGTCATCATGGGCACCACCGGATTCCTCGATATCCGCCGCGACGACTGGGCACCGCTCATCGCACCGGTACTGGTCCTTTTCGTTGGGCTGCCCATCGCTCTGAACCAGTTTGGGTGGGAGCGCAACGCGGCGAGCTACCTCTTCGTCCTCCCAGCCAAGCCTCGGCACCTCATCATGGGCAAGAACGCTGCCATCGCCACCGCCCTCGCCATCGAAACCGTCCTGCTCGCCTTAGGGATCTCCGCATACACCGGGCAGTGGGGTTGGACCTGGCTTGCGCTCCCACTAATGGTCGCTGCCATAGGAAGCCAGCTGGCCGTAGGGAACCTCATCTCGGTGCTCACGCCCCTTCGCCTCCCCCGGGAAGGGACGGACGTGTTTGCCCAGTCGACCGAGCAAGGTTGCCTCGCGATCGTCAGCCAGACTGTCTCTTTCTTCCTCATAGGTCTACTGCTCGTCGTCCCCGCCTCTGTGACCGTCCTGGCAGTCGACTTTGGAAGCCCTGTGCCCGGATGGATCGCGGCGGTGGTCGCAGTCGGTTGGGGCGTGATTCTCTATGTCGTCTCGACTGCCATCGCCTCGCGCCTGCTACGCCATCGGCTCCCGGAGGTCATGGAGTGGGTCAAGGTGGTTTGAGCCGAGATTCACGCGGCGGATAGTCTGCGGCACGCCCATGGGAGACAACCAGGTCGAAATCGATGATCGCGCGCGGTCTCCCTTCCTCTCGTGGGGCGAGACGGCTCTGCGGCTCGGGCTGGCGATCCTCTTTCTCTACGTGTTCCTGGTGGGCGTCAAGTCGCTCGAGACAGGGATCAAATCCTTCGGTGAGGCTTTCGTTTCCGATCTCTTCGAGTCGGTCGGCAATCCGATAGCGGGTCTCGCCGCCGGGATCTTGGCGACCGTTCTGGTCCAGTCCTCATCCGTTACGACATCGACCATCGTCGGCCTGGTTGGCGCCGGTGTGCTACCCGTCGAGACGGCAGTGCCGATGATCATGGGAGCGAACATCGGGACCACTGTCACCAACACGCTGGCCTCCCTGGGGCACCTCCGCCAGGGCGCTTACTTCCGAAGAGCATTCGCGGCGGCCACGGTGCACGACTACTTCAACATTATTGCGGTCGTTCTTCTGCTTCCCCTCGAAGTCGCCACGGGTCTGATCCGACGTATCGCGACTGGCGTTGCCGACACAGTGGGAGGGTTACTCCCGGAAGTTGGGACCGGTTCCAGCCCGGTGAAATCAGCAATCAAGATTCCGGTCGAACGGTTCGAAGAGGCCATCGACTCGGTGGGAGCCGGTGGTGCAATGGGCGCGATCCTGCTGGCCCTGGGTATCGGCTTGATCTTCGCGGCACTCTGGATGATCACGAGACAGATGAGGATCGTGATGTCGGGGAGAATCGAGAATGCCATCAACAGCGTATTGGCCAAGGGTGCCGGGATCGCGGCTCTCGTAGTTGGGATCGCGATGACTGTCGCGGTTCAGAGCTCGTCGATAACGACTTCGATCCTGGTCCCACTGGTGGCGGCTGGAGTGCTCACCCTTCAGAATGCGTTCCCTGTCACCCTCGGGGCCAACATCGGGACCACGGTCACCGCCTTGCTCGCCTCGATCGCGGCCGACGCTCCAGAAGCGCTGGTGATCGCACTTGCCCACGTCACCTTCAACGTGATCGGGATCCTGATCATCTACCCATGGCCCAGGATCAGGGCGATTCCCCTGTTCCTGGCCGAGAAGACGGCGGAGGCGGCGGTGGCGAGGCGCTGGCTGGTGGTCATTTACGTCGTGGGTCTGTTTGTTCTGACCCCGTTGGCCCTACTGTTGTTGTTATAGGAGGCCGAATGTTCTCCATTTTCAGAGACGCCGACCAACTCGAAACGGTGGAAAAGCAGCTCCTCGAGATGTTTGGAGCCTGCCAAGACGCCTTCAGGCTCGCCTGTGAAGCAGTCTTCGGAGAGGCCGACGTGGAGGAGTGGGGGAATCGGCTCGAGTCGATCGACAAAGACCTGAACAAGACCGAGCGAGCCATCCGCCGAGAGCTTCTCATCCACGGGACGGTGCGAGGTGCGGAGACAGACCTAGGCCTGATGCTCGTCTACATGGCAGTGGCCAAGGACATCGAACGGATCGGGGACTACTGCAAGAACATCTGGAACCTGGCCCAGATGGGCATCAACTTTGCCGGGGCCGACGACCATCGAGAGCTTCAGAAGCACCGTGAGCGTGTAGCGGAGCTGATCGAATTGAGCCTTTCGGCATTCGGCAACCAGGACGCTGACGCTGTGCATGAGTTGATACCTGCGATCAGAGACGACACCCGCCACTACGACGACCATCTGGTGCAGTTCGTGAGATCAGATCGACCCGGTTCTTACGCCGCGCCGCGAGCTCTGTTCTATCGCTACATCAAGAGGATCAGCGCGCACCTGGCCAACACTCTCACCTCCGTGGTGATGCCGGTCGACCGCCTCGACTTCTACAAGAAATCAAAGGCCATCGAACCTGAGTCCGAGGACTCCTAGGCCGAAGCCTCGGACGGTGCCGCGGCAAGAGGTGCAGCGCCTCTCTGCTCCTCGACGCTGAGACCACGGAAGAAGACGAACACCAGGATTGAGGCCACGACGGCGAGCACGCCGGCCAGCAAGAACACGTTTCTCGTTCCTATTGCGGCAGCAAGGCCACCGGCCAAACCCATAGATACGACCGTGGCTGCGGAGATGAGGGCGTTGAGCACCCCACCGACTCTTCCCCGCATCGAGTCTTTGACCAAGGTCTGGGACAACGTCGACATCCCGGCCTGAGCCGGGCCGACCGAAAGGCCGACCAGGAACAGCACGATCATCAGCTGCCACACCACGGTTATGCCCCCGATGATCCCGACGGTTACTCCGATGCCCAGCAGGCCGAGGCTTATCAGCGAAGAAGGCTTCAAACGCGCGGCGAGGATGGCCACCACAGTGCCCGAGATCACCATTCCTGCGACCTGTGAGGCCTCGATCGCGCCAAAGAAAGCCTCTGACACGCCGAGGTCACCCAACAGGAACGGCACCATCAGCACGTTCACGGCTCCCAGTCCGAGCATGAGCACCGAGACCGAGATGATGACTCCGCGTAGATGCCGCGACCTCAGCATGACCATGACACCAGTCTTGAGCTCCGCCCAGACTTTGCCCTCGGCGCCCTTTTCGGGCATGCCCGGCGTGGCGATCCGCGAGACCAGGAGCGCCGACACGAGGAACGTGATCGAGTCGAGGACGAAGGCTGCGCCCAGGGTCTCGGATACCGCGGCGATCAACCCGGCGGCAGTTGTTCCGAGGACGTTGAAGAGAACCATTGAAGTCTGTGACACCGAGTTGGCCGCAAGCAGCTTTTCCTCGCCTACGACAGCTGGAAGGAAGGCGCCGCGTGCCGGACGGAACAGGGTTCCAACCGCAGATTGGGCGAACGCAAGCGCGTAGATGACGGGGACGAGCTCCTCTGTTCGCGCGAACAGAAAGAGGAGGACAATCGCCGCCCGGGCAACATCGGAGATGATCATCAGCCTCTTGCGGTCGAAGCGGTCGACGTAGACGCCGGCCACGGTGCCGATCAAGAGAGCGGGCAGGGTTATGGAGATGAGTAGGCCTGCAAGGGCGACGGTAGAGCCGGTGATGCGCTGAATGAGGATCAGAAGCGTCAGGGAGGTGAGGCTGTCCCCGAAGTCGGATATCACCTGGGCCGTCCACAGGTACCGGTAGTCCCTGATCCGGAGGAGCTCGCGGAGCTGGGTCATTCCGCCGGTCCGAACGGTCCTGCCTGGGGGAAGAAGACCCAGGTGAGCCCGAAGGCGTCACCGTCGGGGTCGTTCGCCTCGTTGATCTCCATGATCAGCGCCTCGATTCGCTTGGTGAACTCCCGGACCTGATCCGCGGTGAGTTGCACCACCGTGCGACCCATAGAGCCGAGGACTTCGACCTCCTTGCCCACGTCGAGCTTCTCGAGTTGAGACCGGATCGTCGCCTCCGCGTCCATGCGGGCGCCGTCGACGACGGCGGCGGCACCAACCTCGGCGAACTTCTGCTTGTCGTCGATGTTGTCAAGGATGTTCGGCGCCGCTTTGAAGTTCCTCGCCACGGTCCGGTAGATCCGCTGGATCATCGCCCCAACCTTGCGTGTCTCGACCACCTCGATTGCCCCGATCTCCTCGAGGAGGTTGAAGTGGTAGTAGAGCCTCGTCACGGGGACATCGAGGGCCTCGGCGACGTCTCTAACCGATCTCGGCTGCTTGAGATTGTGGAGGATTCGCAGCCGGATCGGGCTGTTGAGCACCTCCAGCGTGAACAGGTCTTCTATGTAGTAGTCATCTCTGACTGGCTCCATGGTGGGGTTATATTCAACTCGTTTGAAAGTTTCAAGCCGTTTGAAAATCTAAGGGTCTGGCTGAATGTTCAATTCGGAATGGGACCACCTGAACCCTCGGGAATCCCGTTCTCGGGAGAGGTGGCATCGCCCTTTAGGGGCGCCGCAAACCTCAGGTAGGTAGCGCCCTCCACGGGCGCTACCTACCTGAGGTTTGCTGACTACGTTGCGGGGCGATGCGGATCGGGCTTGATTTGGACGGAGTTGTCACCAACTTCACCAAAGGGTGGATGAAGTTCTACAACGACCAATTCGGGACCGAACTCCGGGTGGAGGACTCCACCGACTGGGGGGACCTGGTCAACCTCACCCACTTCCGAGACATCGACGAGTTCTGGGAGTGGTCCTCGGACCTTGACGGCCGCTCGGTGTTCTGGCACCTCGAGCCTTTCCCGGGAGCGATGGAGGCGGTGAGGGCCCTCGCCGACGCCGGCCACGAGATCATCGTCCTCACCACCAAGCCCGACTTTGCCGTGACTGACACCCACGAATGGATCCTCCGTCACGAGCTACCAGCCGGCGAGGTCCACATACTGGAGGACAAATGGACCGTGCCCTGCGACGTGTACGTCGACGATGGCCCGCACATCCTGCCTGCCCTGGTCGCCCACAGACCCGATGCCACGGTGTGCCGCTACGTCCGTCCCTGGAACGCTCCGGTCGAGGGTGCGATCGACGTAAACGACTTGGAAGAGTTCCGAGAAGTGGTCGATCGGATGGCGGACAACTCCTGAGTTTGGCTAGCCTCGCCGACGGCGACCACAATTCGCCGACCCTGTGATAGGGAATCAGGAGGAATACAAATGAAATTGAGAGCACTAGCGGCTCTGATCGCGGTGTTTGCGATGGTTGTCGCGGCGTGTAGCCCGCAGACAGATCCGACCACGACCACGGTCGGCCCGGACCCCACGACAACTGCGCCACCGACGCCCACTTCGACAACCGAACCCGACCCGATGGCCGATTGGCCCGACAAGCTGGTATTCGGATTCGTCCCCTCTCAGGAAGTCTCTGAGCTTCAGGACGACGTCGACACCCTGGCAAGCATTCTGAGCGATGCGCTCGGAATCGAGGTCGAGGGCATAGTCACCACCGACTACACCGGTCTCGGTGTAGCGCTCGGAACCGGCGAGGCAGACCTCGGCGCGTTCGGCCCGGCGGGGTACGTTCTGGCCCAACGCCAGTACGGCAACCTCGAGTTGCTCGCCCAGTCGGTTCGTTTTGGTGACGCCACCTACCACGGCATCTACTTCACCAACGACCCCGCGCTCTGTGGCGACGCTGGTGTTGAGGAAGGCGCCTTCTACTACGACGACGCCGGAAACATCGTGCCCGTCGCGGCGGACGACACGCCTGCGATCCAAGTCGGTTACACGACCAACGATGCCGGTGAGATGGTCCGCGACGAGGACTTCTCAGCGCCATTGCGCTGTGCTGAGCGTGTCCCATTCACCGAAGCAATCATCGGCAAGACCATGGCATTCGGGTCTGAGACCTCGACTTCGGGGTACATCTTCCCGAACGTCGCTCTGATCGAGGCCGGAGTCACGACCGACCAGTACACCACGCTGATCGCCGGTGGCCATGACGCCGCGGTTCAGGCCGTGTACGACGGCCAGGCCGACATCGGTGTCGCCTTCGACGACGCCCGCCGGTCAATCCGTGAGACGGCAGCCGACGTCGGTGAGAAGGTGATCGTCTTTGACATCTCACCTCGCATCGCCAACGACGTGATCGCAGTCCGTGCCGATCTGCCGGACTCCCTCAAGGATGCCATCTTCCAGGCGCTGGCAGACTTCATCGCCACGCCAGAGGGTCAGGTGGTCATGGATCAGCTCTACTCGTGGACGGATTTGATCCGAGCCGACGCGGCCACAGTTCAGTCGCTCGAGCCGATTGCCACCGCGATCGACGAGCTTGGTTTCAGTGACTGAGCGATAGAGAAAATATCACCAACCTTTGCGGGGGCCGTGACGGCCCCCGCAATCGCGTCTAGCGTCAGGTCCAATGATCGAATTCAAGAATGTCGACGTCACCTATCCGGGTGGCCTCAAGGCCCTGAAGGACGTAAGCCTCACATTTCACGACGGAGAGTTGATCGTCGTGGTCGGTCTCTCGGGAGCAGGAAAGTCGACTCTGCTACGCGCCATCAACGGCTTTGTCCCGATCACAGCAGGGTCGGTGGAGGTCGATGGCGTGAGAGTAGAACAGGCGTCTTCGAAGCAACTGCGGGAGCTGCGCTCCAATGTGGGGATGATCTTCCAGACGTTCAACCTCGTGAAGCGAACGTCGGTAATGAACAACGTGCTAATGGGTCGTTTAGCTCAAGTACCCAAGTGGCGCTCCCTCTTGGGTATCTGGCCCACTGACGATCGCGAGTTGGCCCTTCAAGCACTGGAGCGAGTCGAGATAGTCGAGAAGGCTTATGTCCGCGCCTCCGATCTCTCCGGTGGCCAACAGCAGCGAGTCGGCATCGCTCGCGCCTTGGCACAGGACCCGAAAGTGCTCCTCGCCGACGAGCCGGTGGCATCGCTCGATCCGGTCACCTCACACACGGTGATGCGGGACTTGAGGCGGATCAATCGCGACCTGGGCATCACTACGTTGATCAATCTCCACTTCCTCGACCTGGCTCGCTCGTACGGCAAGCGGCTCATCGGGCTGCGTGATGGCCAGTTGGTCTACGACGGCGATATCTCTGATGTCTCAGACGAGACGTTCCGGGAAATCTACGGGAGAGCGGTGACACCGGACGATCTCTTGGAGGGTGCCGAGCTGTGACCGTGCTCGTGGGGCGGCCCACCCCACCACTTCGAACACGATCCCTAGTTGCCCCTCTTGCCGCCATGACGGTGGGGCTGGCGCTGTCCTCCCTGCTCACAGTCCCGACCCTGGGGATCGTCTCGGGCGCCCTTGGGGGCCTGGCGATTCTCGTAGGTCTCAATTTCGCGAGAAGGGAAGTATCCATAGCGCGGGCGGGCATCGTGATCGTGGCCATGACCGGCTTTGGCTTCGCAACCCTCTTGACCATGAGCGAGGCTGCAACGCTCCTCACCCCCACGGTGGCGGCGCTCACCGCGCTGGTCTGGTTTGCCGTCGGCGGGATCCTGGTGATCACGCTGGCGCCTGATGCCGACCGCACCACGAAACTGAACACCGCCCTGCAATGGGCGCTTGCTGGGGTTCTCACAGGACCGCTGGCCTCTGCTCTCGACACCTTGCCGGAAAGTGGAGACCCTCTCACGGCAACGCCGTTCGTGATCTCCGGCATCGTTGCCGGTCTGATTGGAGGGGGCGCGCTGCTCTTTGCGATATCCGGGGTGCGCAACATCGCGGTCATCGGCGGTGTGATCGTTCTGACGATCTTCGCCGGGATCAAGGTCGACTTCGCCATCGTCGAGCTATTCACCGACTTCGCCAATATCGACAAGGTAGCGAGCACCTTCTGGCCGCCGGACTTCGACTGGGCGATCGGCGACGGGGTCTGGTGGAACGTCACGACTTGGGAGTTCGGCAATCCCGCATTGGGCAACCCGTTGATCGAGACCTTCCGCATGGGAATCCTGGCCAGTGTCTTCGGGTGCCTGGTGGCGCTACCCGTGGCTTTCATGGCCTCGACCATCACCGCGCCCAACCGGATCACTTACCTACTCGACAAGGGGTTCCTCAACATCATCCGCACGATCCCCGATCTCTTCTGGGCGATGATCTTTGTCGCAGGTGTTGGCCTCGGTGCCTTCGCCGGTGTGTTGGCTCTCTTCTTCTTCACCCTGGCGATCATGGCGAAGCTGCTATCCGAGACTGTGGACTCCGCGGACACCGGGCCACTCGAGGCCGCCCGAGCCACTGGCGGCTCCCACTTCCCGGCAGTACGTGTCTCGGTCCTTCCGCAGGTTCTACCCAACTACGTGGCCTACGCGTTGTACGTGTTCGAGATCAGTATCCGCGCATCGGTGGTCTTGGGACTCGTGGGTGCCGGGGGAATCGGAAGGGTGTTGGAGGCCCAGCGGGTGTTCTTCCAGTTCGACCGGGTTCTCGCGGTCGTGATCGTCATCTTCGTGATCGTTTTTCTCATTGAGCAGATAAGCGTCGCGCTGCGGAGGCGACTGGTGTGAGCATCGAGACGATCACCCGCGACGAAGCTCCGACTGAGCGTCCAAAGCGTCCGCTTCGACCCCGTCTCGTCCGGTGGGGACTGACGTTTGCGGTTGTCATCCCGGTCTTGTGGTCGGCGTTGGGCCTGGACATTTCGCTGGAGCAACTAAGGAGCGCACCCGGCGACATGTGGGCGATATTGAGGCTGATGGTGCCACCTGACTTCTCGTCAGAAGCGGTGGAGCGGGCTCTGCCCAAGGTCATGGAGTCGCTCTGGATCGCCTGGATCGGCACCATCATCGGCGCTTTCTTCTCTTTCTTTCTTGCCTTCGCCGCCGCCACCAACGTGACTTCGAAGAAGGTCGCCATTGGAATCCGCCAGATCCTCAACTCGATTAGAGCCGTCCCCGAGCTTCTAGTTGCCATGATTCTCATCCCGGTTACCGGGCTCGGGCCGCTCACCGGCACATTGGCCCTCGGCATCCACTCGATAGGAACACTGGGAAAGCTCTCCTCCGAGGTGATCGAAGGGATCGATCACGGTCCGGTCGAAGCTGTGGCGGCGGTGGGGGGAACAAGACTCCAGCAGATCCGATTCGGGATCATTCCCCAGGTGATGCCCAACATCGTCGCCTATTGGCTCTACCGGTTCGAGATCAACATTCGAGCTTCAGCCGTGCTCGGGGTGGTTGGGGCGGGCGGCATCGGGGCCGAGTTGGTGAGCCAGCTCCGGTTCCGGGACTTCGATCGGGCCGGGACGGTGTTGTTCCTCACCATCGCCGTGGTCCTGGCCATTGACACGGTCTCGGCTCGCGTGCGACGACGGATCATCTCGGGTCACAAGGAGCGAGGGCCGTGGGAAGCTTTCCTCTCACTCAACTGGATACAGAGGGTTGGGCTGGCATTGGCAACTTTGGTCGGGCTTGCCTTGACTGTCTTCGTCCTCTACCAGTACCAGGTCGCCCTGACCACTTGACACCGTCGTGCTGCGTCTGACACGCGACGAACGCGAACGGCTGGAGCACGAGCTGCTCGCCGGGGAGGCGACCAAGTCAGACGAGAGTCTTGGCCGCTCCGCCCCCGAGGAGCCCGATCACTTCCGCACCGCGTTTGAGCGAGACCGCGACCGGATAGTGCATACCAAGGCATTCCGGCGCCTCAAGCACAAGACGCAGGTGTTCCTAAACCCGGACGGGGACCACTTCGTCACACGAATGACCCACACCATCCAGGTGACCCAGGTGGGCAGGGCGATCGCCAGAGCTCTCGGGCTCAATGCCGACCTGGCCGAGGCGATATGCCTGGCCCACGACGTGGGCCACTCTCCCTTTGGCCACACCGGGGAGGACGCCCTCACCCCGCTGGTCGAGGGTGAGTGGCTTCACTCGGCCCACGGGGTTCGCACCCTGTCCGAGCTCGAACCTCAGAATCTCACCCATGAGGTGTTGGACGGGGTGCGAGCGCACTCCTGGAAGATCGACCCGCCACCGGAGACACCTGAAGGGTGGGTGTGCCGGTTTGCCGACCGGATCGCCTACCTCACCCACGACGTGTCGGACGCCCTACGAGCCGGCGTCCTCGAATACCACGACCTGCCCACCGCGGCCCTGACCACCTTCGGGGCCACGTCCCGGGAGTGGATAGCCTCGATGACCACCGCGGTGATCGAAGCCTCATATGAGTCGGGCGAGGTGAGCATGAGTGAGCGCCATCTCGAGGTCATGGGACAGCTCAGGGATTTCATGTTCGAGAACGTCTACCTCAGCCCCGAGTCCGAGGCGCAGAAGCAGAAGGCGATCCTGGTCATACAGGATCTCGTCGCGTACTACACCGAACATCCCCACGAGGTCCCCGACAGCTACACGGTCCCGGGTGCAGAGCCGCTCACGCGGGCCGTGGACTACGTGGCAGGCATGACCGACCGCTACGCCCTCAGGGCCCACGATCGGCTCTTCCGTCCCACCCTCCTCGACTGACGATGCTTGGGGTCCTCGTTTTCGGCATGAAGAACCTCACCCATCGACTGAGGAATAGCGTCTCGCCGGCGGCTCACGCCTAGGCTCGCCAGCGTGCTGTCGCTCGAGAACCTCAACAAGCGTTTCGGCGACGTAGTAGCTCTCGACGGCTGCAGCCTTCAAGTGGCCAGGGGAAGCATGTTGGGGTTCCTCGGACCCAATGGGGCCGGCAAGACCACCGCGATGCGCATCATCTTTGGCCTGGTGAAACCAGATTCAGGCACGGTCACGTGGGATGGCGGGCCAATAGAGCACGGAGACCGTCGCAGATTCGGGTACATGCCTGAGCAGAGGGGCCTCTATCCCAAGATGAGGGCTCACGATCAGCTCACCTATCTGGGAAGAATCCACGGGATGAATCGCGCCGATGCGTCCAGGCAAGCCGATTTCTGGCTGGATCGATTTGGTTTGACAGAACGACGATCCGACCCGGTAGAGGCACTGTCGCACGGCAACCAGCAACGTGTGCAACTTGCCGCCGCCTTGGTACATGACCCCGAGCTCCTGGTGCTCGATGAGCCATTCGGGGGTCTTGACCCCATTGCCGTCGAGACCATGTCCAACGTCCTCAGGGAAGAAGCCGCGAGCGGCAAGGCGGTTGTGTTCAGCTCCCACCAGCTCGACCTCGTGGAAGATCTGTGCGAGGAGGTATCGATCGTCAACGAAGGCTCGGTCGTAGTCGAGGGGAACGTTCAGACATTGAAAGATGCGGCTCCGATACGACACCTCGAGCTAGAGATCGACGGAGACCCCAGCCAATTGCTGGACTCGCTGGACGGTGTCCGCCAACACACCGCCAACGGTCAAAGACATCACGTGATGATCGACGCTCGCACCGATCTGCGCGGGTTCATAGCACGGGCCGAGAGGTCCGGTCGCCTGCGGCACCTCTCATACACCGCTCCCTCCCTTTCCGACCTCTTCAAGGCGGCTGTCCGATGAGCACGATGGCGGTGCTGGGGCATGTGGCCCTCAGAGAGTTGAAAGAGCGTGCACGCACGAGGGCGTACCAGCTGACAACGGCCATCACTTTGCTGATCGTCATAGGGCTCATCGTGGTCCCGCCTCTCATCGAGGGGGGCACCGACGAGATGAGCGTCGGGTCGATCGGTGAGAGCAACGACAGCATCATCGCAACTGCCGAGCTGCTGGCCAACGCCACCGACGAGCCGGGCCAGGACCCCTCATTATCCATCGAAGTCGTCCCCTACACCTCGCGAGAGCTGGGAACCGAAGGCCTTCGGGAAGGAATCGTCGATGCGCTGCTGGTGGATGGCACCGAGATCGTCGTCGAGACCGCAGCTCTGGGCGGCAGCAGCCTCGTCGGACTTCTGCAGCGGGCTGCAGCCACCGTCGAACTCGAGCGAATAGTCGTCGAGCAAGGCGACGTTGCGGCAGACGTAATTGCCCTCATGACCTCCGATCCGCTCGAGACGTCGACGCTCTCGGGGGACGAGGCCGGGGACGAGTCGAGGACACTCATTGCCTACGCCGGCCTCATGCTTCTCTACATCGCCGTGTTGCTGTACGGAACGTGGATCCTGACTGGGGTCACCGAGGAGAAGTCCAACCGGGTGGTCGAAGTGTTGCTCGCCAGTCTGAGGCCTTGGCAATTGCTGGGTGGAAAAATCCTCGGAATAGGCCTGCTCGGAATGGCCCAGCTCCTCGGGACGATCGCGGCGGCGGTAATTGCCATTCAGATCACAGAAACCTTCGAGCTTCCGACGCTGGATCTCAGCACTGTCCTCAACCTGCTGGCTTGGTTCGTCTTGGGATTCCTTCTCTTCGCAGTCATGTTCGGGGCAGCTGGCTCTCTCGTCTCCCGGATGGAAGATGCCCAGAACGTTGCATTTCCGATGTCGCTCGTCGCGGTTGCAGGGTTCTTCGTCTCGACCGTCGCTTTGAACGATCCCACAGGTCCGGCAGCGGTGGTCGGCACTTTCGTTCCGCTCACCGCTCCGTTTGTCGTGCCGGTGAGGGCTGCCCTTGGAGCGATACCCGCTTGGCAATACGCCGCCGCCGTCGTGCTGACCGCAGCGGCGATTGTCGGACTGACTTTCGTGGCGGGGCGGATATACGCGGGCGGGCTGTTGCGTTTCGGCAGCAAGGTGAGCGTGCGAGAGGCGTGGAGAGGTGCAACCCAATAATGGGCTACGAGCACGTTGAGGTGGAGAAGCACGGTCACGTCGGCACCGTTTGGCTCAACCGACCGGAGAAGAAGAACGCCCTTTCCGCCGACATGTGGGCCGACATCCCGCGCGCCGTCGGTGAACTGGACGACGACGATTCGATCAGGGCGATGATCCTCGCGGCAAGAGGGTCGGCGTTCTGCGTCGGTATCGACCTGGCCATGCTCGGAGCCCTCCAGCAGTTAGGGGGGTCGACAGCGGAGACAAACCGGAAGCTCTACCACGAGATCAAAGAGCTTCAGGAGACTGCCTCAGCCTTCGCAGCTACGGCGAAGCCGGTCGTGGCCGCAATCCAAGGCTGGTGTCTCGGGGCAGGGATGGACCTTGTCACAGCTTGCGACTTGAGGCTCGCGTCAGAGGACGCCGTGTTCTCGATAAGGGAGACGCGGATGGGGCTGGTTGCCGACACCGGAGTACTTCAGCGTCTGCCGGCCATCGTCGGCGCAGGCATCACCGCAGAGCTGGCCTACACGGGGGAGGACTTCGACGCACGATGGGCCGCCGAGAAAGGGCTGGTCAACGCACTGTTTCAGGACGCTGAGGCGGTCCAAGTGGCGGCCTTCGAAACGGCCGAGAAGATCGCCTACCACTCCCCGCTGGTCACCCAAGGCATAAAGCGTGTCCTTGCTGCTGCGGACGGCCGCACAGTCGAAGAGGCGCTGGACCACGTCGCCCAATGGAACGCCTCGTTCCTGATCTCCAACGATCTCCTCGAAGCCATCAACTCGTTCATGGAGAAGCGGGACCCCAACTACACCGGTACCTAGGCCAGCGCCGGGTACTGCCACAATCCCCTGATGGTCGATGCTGCAGTGGTGGGGGCGGGCCCCAACGGGTTGTCAGCCGGGTTGGAACTGGCACGCGCCGGGCTGGAGGTCTTGGTCGTAGAGGCCTCCGACGAGATTGGCGGTGGCACCAGGACCAGCGAGCTGACCCTTCCCGGGTTCAAACACGATGTCTGCTCGGCGATCCACCCGTCCGGAGTGGCCTCACCGTTCTTCAACGAAATCGGGCTGGATGTCGAGTGGGTCAACCCACCCATACCGTTCACCCACCCACTCGGTGGGGGGCAGGTCGCCGCGCTTCATCGTTCCGTCGAAGAGACCGCCGCGGGGCTCGGAGATGACTCGGCGACTTACGAGAGCCTGATGGGCCCGCTCGTCGAATCGATAGATGAGTTGGTCGAGGACGTGCTCAGCCCTATGACACTCAATCCCCGCCACAAGAAGTCGTTTGCTCGGGTGGCTGCCATCGGATCGCTCCCGGCTTCAATGCTCGCCAAACGCTTCACGACCGAAGAGGCCAAAGCCCTAATTGCAGGTCTCGCCGCCCATTCAATAGCCCCGTTCTCCGCACCGGCGACGGCGGCTGTGGGTGTGATGCTCGGTGCGATTGGACACAGCCATGGCTGGCCGTTGGCCAAGGGAGGCTCGAGAGCAGTCACCGACGAACTGGCGCGACGGCTGGCCGCCCTGGGAGGGAAGATCGAGACCGGACGGCCGGTCACCCGTCTCGACGACCTGGACAGCGAGCTGACCCTTCTCAACGTCATGCCTCCGGCTGCGCTGTCGATCGCCGAACACAAGCTCAGCTCCAGCGTCGCTAAGCGTCTGTCCAAATGGACTCCGGGCCCGGGGGTGTTCAAACTGGATTGGGCCCTCGACGGGCCAATCCCCTGGTCCGACGAGATGAGTCCCCTTGCGGCGACCGTCCACGTCGGAGGGACCTACGAAGAAGTCGCAAACGCCGAACGGCAGGTTTTCCGGGGCCGGCATCCGGAGCGGCCCTTTGTGTTGCTCGCGCAGCAGTCCCTATTCGACGAGAGCCGCTCCCCCGAAGGCAAGCACACCGCATGGGGTTATTGCCACGTGCCCAACGGATCCACCGTCGACATGACGGAGGCCGTCGAGTCGCAGATCGAGCGTTTCGCTCCTGGTTTCCGCGACCTCGTGCTAGAACGGCACGTCACCGACTCCCCCGGCTACGAGGCCTACAACCCCAACTTCGTCGGCGGCGACATAGGCGGTGGCGGCTTCGGCTTGAAGAAGATCCTTCAGATGGGTGCCAGGCGCCCGTACGCGCTTGGCGAGGGCCTCTACCTGTGCTCCGCAGCCACCCCCCCGGGTGCCGGGGTGCACGGTATGTGTGGGTATTACGCGGCGCGAGCAGCATTGGACGCGAGGCCATAGCGGTCTAAAGCATCACCCGCCCGATGCCGAAAAACCCAGACATGAGCCAAATGACTCTGGCCGAGATGGATTGGGCCGACAAGCCTGTCGGCAGAGCGACCCGTATTTCCTTGGCCGTCTTCGGGATGATCTGCGCTTTTGCCCTTCTCATTCTCGCCGGCAGCGTCGCTTCAGGCGCATGGATACTGGTGGTTGGCGGTGCCGTGCTAGCCGCGACTTCGGTAAGAGCGGCCTGGCTGCCCTCCCGGGGTCGTCTCCTGGCTGTGATGGCCAATCTCGCCGCGATTCCCCTCCTCGGACAACTGATCTGATTTCCGCCGGGGCCCCCTAGTGGGCACCGCACGTTGGAACGGCCACCGGTTAACGGTGGCCGTTCACTCGTCTGGTCTTGTCTTAACGTGGATGCATCGAAATCCTGACCGCCACTGCTCTCGGCGTGCTCGGCGTAGCCGCCGTGCACCTCGTCGTGGGCTGGCTGTACAGCAGCGGTTTCAGGCGTGATGCGCTGACCATCCGCCAGCGGGCCGACGACCCCGAGATCCTGGTGAGGGAATTGAGCAACGACACCATCACGCTGGAGGCTCCCCGCCCCCGTCAGGACATCGGGCATCCCGGCACGCTGGGGCTCTATTGGGATGGGGGATATTCGCAGGTCAACGACGTGGTAGACGTCCGTGACGGCAAGGTCCTCAGACTGTTCACCCACTTGAAAGGCGAGCTGCCTCCGCTGTGCCCGGATGGGTCTCTTGACACTTGTCAGGCGGTGAGTCTCGGCTCTTACGCGTTCCCCGACAACCCGGCCGACGTGGGTCTGGACTTCAGGGAGATCGAGTACACGTCCCCGCTGGGGGCCATGGGTGGCTGGACGATTGAGTCGGGTTCAACCCGATGGACCCTCCACATTCACGGCTGGGGTGCTCATCGTCGAGAGGCCCTCCGACTGCTTCCACCGATAAACGCGGAAGGATGGAACTCCCTGGTCATCGATTACCGCAACGACGAGGACGCCCCGACCGATCCTTCGGGCCACTATCGGTTCGGACTGTCGGAATGGGAAGACGTCGAAGCCGCGGTGGCCCAGTTGAGCGCCATGGGGGCAACCGACATAGTGCTGGTCGGGTACAGCACGGGCGCGGCTCACGCAATGGCATTCCTAGAGCGGTCCGAGTTGGCAGACAAGGTTGGCGGCCTGGTCTTTGACTCGCCCAACATCAACCTTGCCTCGACGGTGCGGCACGGGTCGCGTGGAGCGCGCTTGCCCTTCGTCAGGATTCCTCTAACCCGTCTGATGATTGAGTTCGGGATGTGGATCTCGGACCTGCGATGGAAGGTCGACTGGGTGGCCACCAACTATCTCGAGCGGGCGCCTGAGACGATCGGGGTCCCGATCCTGGTATTTCACGGATCCGCCGATCGGAGGGTCCCGGTCGCTGTGAGCCGGACTCTCGCGGACATGCTCGGCGGTCTCGTGACCTACGTCGAGACTCCTGCTGCCGGACACGTGATGAGTTGGAATGCCGACAGGGAGCGATACGAGCGAGCCCTTACCGGTTTCCTGAGAGGCCTTTAGAACTGGACGGCAGCCGCTGCCCAGTGAAATCCCGCGCCAAAGGCAGTCAGCAACACGAAGTCGCCTTCTTTGATTCTGCGCTGGCTCACTGCTTCCCAAAGCGCGAATGGGACCGTGGCCGAACCAGTGTTGCCGTACTCGTGTACGTTGACGAAGACCCGGTCCTCGCCCAGGCCCAGCTTCTTGCCAACGGCATCGATGATCCTCTTGTTTGCCTGATGCGGTATCACAAGGGCAACGTCGGAGATCGTTCTGCCGACGCTCCGGAGGACCTCCATGGAGGCTTCACTCATCCTTCTGACTGCCTCGACAAACACCTTGCGGCCATCCATGATCAGCCGGTTGTAGTCCCCGCTCTTCAAAGATGCCTCGTTGAACGGATTCTTGGTCCCACCCGCGGCAAGCGTGAGGATTCCGGCGCTACCTCCGTCGGTGCCCGAGACAGCTGCGAGCACCTCGGCCTTGCCTCCCTCCGGGCCAACCACGACAGCGCCGGCGCCGTCGCCAAACAAGACTGCCGTGGCCCGGTCCTGCTGCGAGATCATCTTGGATATCAACTCGACACCGATCACCAGGATGTTCTTAGGGCTAACGGCAATGCGGGATCGGGCCACGTCGAGGGCCTGGATGAACCCGGCACATCCGCTTCCCCCCAGGTCGTACGCTGGGATTTCTCGACACCCGAGCTGGTGTTGCACAAATGCCGCGGTGTCAGGCGTCATCGCCTCGGGAGTGTCGGTTGCCACAACGATCTCGTCGATGTCCTCCGGAGTCAGGCCGGCGTCCTCGATGGCGACTTCAGACGCCCTGGCGGCGAGAGAAAGAGTGCTCTCGTCGTCAGCCGCATAACGGCGCCGCTTTATACCGGTTCGCTGGGTGATCCACTCGTCCGTGGTATCGACCCAATTGGCCCAGTCGTCGTTGGTGATGACCCTCTCGGGTGCATACCCCCCAAATCCGAGAATGCTTGCCACGATTGGAGCCTAGGGCCAACACGATCCGGGCGTGGCTCTCACGGCCGGGGGACAGTCCTGACCTCGATGCGCTGGTCGGGGTTGTAAGCGATCCTGGCAAGGTCTCTGACATCTTCTGGTGTGATCTCGAAGATCACCTGATAGCGGAGTGCCAGCTCGACCACCGGCTCATCGGGGTAGAGGAAGGCGTTGATGAGCGCGTCTGCGAGCAGACCGTTGTTGATGAGGCCGTATTCGGTTGAGAGCTGCTCGATTGCTGTTGTGAATTGCTCGCTTGTCGGGCCGTTCTGCTGCAGATCGACCAGGTCCGCCATGATCTCGCTGCTTATCCGCTCGAGGTCCTCGGGATCCCCGGTCGCCCTCACGAACGCCTCGGCGAAAGGATCCGGGTCTCTCTGTAGGTCGATGCCGGTGAAGACTGCGTATGTCGCCGAGAGACCCTCGCGGATGCGGTCACGGAGGCGGGCGTCGACGATCAGCTCGAGCACTCGCGCTGTTATGCGGTCGTGTAGCAGGGGCTCGAAGGGATTGGTGAAGTAGAGATCGACACGGCCCTGGGGGTCGCTTCCAGCCTCCACCGTGAACAACTGCACCTCCCGCGGCGGCAGAGGCTGGTTGTCGACGAAGTCCTCCCGTTCAGGAGAGCCGGGAAGGGTCCCGATATAGCGGGCAGCCAGGTCGACCATGGTGTCGACGTCGAAATCGCCGACAAAAGCGAAGGCGAAGTCTCCGGCGTTGGCGAACCGCTCCCGGTACACCCGCTCGGCAGCCTCGACGTCGTATTCGGCGAGCTGCTCTGGCGACGGGATCACGAAGTAGCGGTCGTTCTCGCCGTAGTAGCCCTCGTTCAGGGCCTCGCTCCTCAGGAGGTCGGGGATGTCGTCTTTGGAGGCGTTGAGCGTGGCCATCTCATCGAGCACTGCGTCCAAGGCGACGCTGCTCACACGCGGAGCCGTCATGTAGAGATGGATCAGCTGCATCATCACCTCTGCGTCGGCAACGGCGGCATTGGCAACCAGGCCCTCCCGCGTCTCCGACACCCAAGGGAACACATTCACCACGGAGTCGGCGAGCAGACGATCGAGCGTTGGTTTGTCCGCCGGCCCGAGCCCGCTTCTGTTGATGATGTCGATGATCAGCTCCATCTCAGGCAGGTCTTCGATATCCAGCACAGACGTGCCGCCGAAGCTCGACGCCTGCATGTGAACCAGGCCCTCAGCGATGTCCGTCTCCCAGAAATACGCGGTTGCTCCATTGGCGAACACCACTATTTCGAATCCAAAGTCTGCGTCTTGCTCCCGCGATGCGATGGCACCGGGTTCCGGCGCCTCCATGAGCGTGTCGATGTCGAGTTCCGACTCGTCCCTTCGCTCGACGGTGGTGGCATCTGCCTGCTCCATCAGCTCGCGAATGCGCTCACCGTCGGGAATCATCGCCGATTCATCATCGGGCCCGATTGCCAGCACCAAGGGAGCCGTGTCCAACGCCTTCGCCAGGGCTTTCTCGACATCGGCCTTGGTGAGCCGGCCAATCACCCGCTGGTCCACGTCGAACACCTGCTGGTGGCTCATGATGTGGCCGCCCTCGAGATGGTGGTCGACGAGGCGCGCCGCAAACTCGACATCCTGTGCGGACTCTCGACCTTCGTAGGACTGTTCAGCGCTTGCCGAATACCTGGCAATTGCGTCGTCGAACTCGGTGTCCGTTATCCCGAACTCGCCAAACCGCTTCACCTCGAGCAGAAGTGCGAGGAGAGCGTCTTCGGTCTCTTCAGGTCGCGACTCGACGTCGATGCCGACCAGGCCGATCTGTCTCGAATAGGAGAACTCGGTGGCCGAGGCCCCGAGAAGTGGCGCCTCTCCGCGTAGCGCGTCGACCTCGAGGCGGCGGGCGAGAATGTCCAGCCCGAGTGAGATCGCGACGGCGTCCTGGTAGTCCCCCTCCGTCATGAGGGCCCCCGTTGCCTGAGGCCACAGCACAGATGCCGAAGCACTGGTGGCTTCCTCATCCGTGACCCCAAGGGTGCGTGGCTCCGTGGGAGGCTCGTAGTCCTCGGGTTCCCAAACAGGCGCATCGGCCCTCTGTCCCAAGTCCGAAAAGAGCGCGGTGATCGACGACTCCATTTCATCCACGTCGAAGTCCCCGACCGCCACGACCGCCATGTTGTCGGGTCGATACCAATCTGCGTAGAACCGCCGAAGCTGATCGGGAGTGGTCGTGCGGATCGACGTGTCGGTGCCGATGGGGACCCGGTTCTCGTAGATGGTCTCGGGAAGTATCAGGCTTTGGAACGCCTCCGAAATCCGCCCGTTGAATCCTTGCGCCCTGACCCTCCACTCATCGAGAACGACACCACGCTCTTCCACGACATCGGTCTCGGTCAGGGTCGCTCTTCCCGCCCACTCCCGCAGAACGTCCAACCCGAGGTCGACGAGGCCAGGCTCCAAGGTCGACAACGACAGGATGTAGACCGTTTCGTCAAAGCTGGTGTAGGCGTTGATGTGCGGCCCGAACTGTGGACCAAAAGACTCCAACACCGCAGTCAGCTCGTTTCGCGGGAACCTCTCGGTCCCGTTGAACATCATGTGCTCCAGGAAGTGGGCAATGCCGACCTGGTCGTCTTCCTCTTGCACCGAGCCCGCATCCACCACCAGTCGGAGCTCAGCTCGCGTGCCCGGGGAATCGTTGAAACGGATGTAGTAGGTCAACCCGTTGTCGAGTTGACCGACCCTCACCTCGGGATCGACCGGGAGGGGAGCGAGGAGCGCCGGGTCGATCGTCGTGGTCGTCGTCGGAGGGACAGTCGTCGTTGGGACCGGAGCCGTGGTGGTCGTCGACGGGGCTGAAGCAGGTGAGCACGCGCCAAGGGCCAGAGACAGCGCGACCAGCGAAGTGGGAACGAGCAGAGGCTTGGCAAGACGCGCCGTCATGGGAGAACAGTAGACGGATTGGCTGCTAGCGCTCTTGGGGCACCCTTGCCAGGGTCCCCTGGTTGGGGACACCCCCAAAGACCCAACCGGCGATGTGCTTGGCGACCCACCCGGGGCTGTTCATCGTCCCTTCGGCCTTTCTCGATCTGAACATGTCGAGCTCATGTAGAACGTCTCGATCCTGGGTGCGAAGGGTGCGCTGCATGTCGGTCTCGACCACTCCCGGCGAAATCGCCAAGACCTGCTCAAACAGATCGGGCTCCTCGAGCGCAATCGTCTCAGTGAGCCGATCAACACCAGCCTTTGCCGCACTGTACGCCGAGACTCCGGCCATGCCTCTCTGACCCAGCCCGGAGGTGATGTTGACCAGGTTGCCCTTGTGGCCGGCTGCTTCGAGGTGCTCGACATAAGCGCGTGTGCCGTTGAGAACCCCGCCAAGGTTGACCTGCACATGTGCTTGGAGGGCTGACAACTCCAGATCCCTCTGAGGAACGATGGGTCCCAACTCCGCCGCGTTGTTGATCCAGAGGTCTATCGGGCCCAGGATCTCACCAACGTCGCTCGCGAACGCCCGCACTGACTCGAGATCGGTCACGTCAGCAGATCGGGAAACTGTCTGATCGTTGGGCGCCTCGGGGACGCGTCGCGCACACAGGCCGAGCCGGGCACCTCGCTCCCCGAACCACCGTGCCATTCCTGCGCCCAACCCGGCACTTGCCCCGGTTATCGCGATGACTTTGGCCTCGACGCTCACGGTCGCCGTGCGGCTTCACGCGATGCGGGTGGAGCTGTTGCCGGAGTGACACGCGGCGAATCGGACACAAGCGGGACGCTAGCCCGATCAGTTTGGTTCCCGCTGTGACCACTCAGCCCGGAGCGTCCCGCCAACGCCCGAGAAAATCGATCGAGCCCAACTCGATCGCGAAGCCCGACCGATTGGCGATGTCGAGTATCACCTCTTCGCCCATGGAGCGGACATGAAAGCCATCCGACTCCGGCGAGATGCTGATCTCGTCGAGCGACCAGGCGGCAAGTTCGGTCCCGTCAAGCCTCACCGTCAGATCAGTGTCGGTGAGGTCCACCACCACGCCAAGCGGGGAACCGAGGTGGCCTGGCCTACGAAGGCGTGCATCGAACGAACTCATCGCTCCACATCCAAAGCCCCCGACCCGACCCGATATCAGAGTATCTCCTTCCAGCTTCGAGTCCAGCAGTTTCCCTTCTGGCTGGCAGCATGTTTGCCCGTGTCGTGTTTGTGGTACTTAGGATCGGTGTCGTTCCCCGCGATGGTTCTTTGAGTGACGAACGAGGTTTTTGACTCGATCTTGGACGCCGCCAGGACCGGTGCGGATTGGGCCTGGCGGAAGTTCTATGAGGACCTTGCGCCACGACTCAACTCATATCTGAGGCTCAGAGGAGCGGAAGATCCCGAAGGTCTCGTCGGCGAGGTCTTTTTGGAGGCGGCGCGGGCGATTTCCTCATTTGAGGGCGACGAAAGAGGTTTTCGATCTTGGCTCTTCACGATGGCCCATTCCCGCCTGATCGACGAACGGCGAAGGCGGACCAGACGCAAGACCGCGCCCGCCGACCTCAGCGACCTGGCTCACGTCGCGGACGACCAGGACGTAGAAGGTGAGGTCCTTCGCCATCTGGCATCGGAGCGGCTGACCCAGCTCTTTTCGGTGCTCACACCCGATCAGCGTGATGTCTTGACCCTGAGGATCATCGCTGACCTGTCGGTAGCGGAAACCGCCGCAGTGCTCGGCAAAAGCGCCGGGTCGGTCAAGGTGTTGCAACACCGGGGGTTGAGACGCCTCAAACAACTGGAGCAAAAGGGTGTAACCAAATGAGCCGTCTCAACGGTTACCCCGGTATGAGCTCCAGGAACAGCCTCGAAAAGGCTTTCGAAGACGCTCTCTCAGGGCGGTCGGACTTCGACGGCCCTGCGCCAGCTGTCGTGGAGCTCGTGGAAACCCTCAGGGCGGAGAGGGACCTGCTCGGCGCGCCGCGCGGCGCCGATGCACACATCCTCGCCGCCGCGTCGGCTGTTTTGGATGCTGATGCCTCTGCGCCGCGCGCGACGCGCACGCGTCGCAAAGCCAGCAGCCTGCGGCGCAGGGTTGTTGTTCTTGCTGCCTCATTGGGTTTGGCGATGGCCACGGCAGGGATCGGGCTTGCAGATGACGCGCTGCCCGACGAAGCGCTCTTCGGGCTCGACATGGCCCTGGAGCGCATGGGGATAGGTGACGGAGGCGCATCGGAGCGAGCTGCCGAAGTCCTGGAACTGCTCAACCAGGGCAAGACCGGCTTGGCGCTCGCCCATGCGTCGGCAACCGTGGCGACAACCCCTCAGTCCGAGCATGAAGGTGCTGCCCAGCAGGCATTGGAAGCCGTCGCGCAGAGATTCTCTGCCGAAGACTCGCCGGTCCCGGAAGGAGTGGCTGACTTGATCGCAACGCTCGTCACCTCGGCCGGTGCCGGAGACGGAGAGACCATCGCAGAAGTGGCACGGGCGATCCGCGACAGCATCGATGTCGGAACCCCGCCGGGGCCACCGGTGGACGTCCCGCCCGGACCGCCGTCTCCACCCGCACCGCCATTCGTGACGATCCCCGCACCCGTTCCGGCCCCTGGAGACTGAGCGCAGTCCGATCCCCGCCTAGTGGCCCGCGACCGGCCTCGTTCGATAGGGCGACTCCAGCGACGAGATCTCCTCAACGGTGAGTGTCACGGAAAGCGCGGCAATGGCGTCTTCGAGGTGCCTCAACTTGGTGGTCCCGACGATCGGAGCGACAACACCCGGTCTGGAGACAAGCCACGCCAGAGCCACCTGGGCTCTAGGCAACCCTCGCTCCTCCGCGACATTCCCTACGGCGGTGATCACTGGATCGTGCTCGGGGTCGTCATACCACAGCGGCGTGAAGGCGTCGCTCTTGCCCCTGGGGGTGGCTTTCGATTCCGCACTGGGTCGAGCTAAGAGTCCTCGAGCCAGCGGGCTCCATGGGAGCAAGCCGACACCCATGTCGACACATAGTGGAATCATCTCCCGCTCCTCCTCCCGGTAGAGCAGGTTGTAGTGATTCTGCATGGATACGAACCTGGTCCAGCCGCCAAGATCCGCCGTGTACTGCGCCTTGGCGAACTGCCACGCGTACATCGAGGATGCGCCGATATACCTGACCTTTCCCGCTCGGATCACATCATCGAGAGCCTCCATCGTCTCCTCGATTGGAGTGGAGTGATCCCAACGATGGATCTGATAGAGGTCGATGTAGTCAAGGCCGAGTCTCTCCAGTGAGGCGTCGACCGACGCGAGGATGTGACGCCGTGAAAGCCCGGCGTCATTAGGGCCATCACCGGTGGGGAAGAAGACCTTGGTGGCAACCACGAACTCTTCTCGCCTTGTGAAAGCCTTCCTCAGCAGCCTTCCGGTCACCACTTCGCTTGCACCAAGCGAATACACATCGGCCGTGTCGAAGAAGTTGACGCCTCCGTCCACTGCTGCCTTGACCAAAGGCTCGGCATCACGCTCGGGGAGCACCCAATCTCGCCATCCGGGATCGCCGAACGACATCATCCCGAGACAGATCTGGGAGACCTTCAAGCCCGCGTCTCCCAGTGTCACATACTCCATATGGCCTTTCTCGTCAGATTGA
>JAWWBL010000011.1:0-29677 GCA_033720975.1 Acidimicrobiia bacterium
CGCGCCGCTGTTGGCGCGCACCCTGAATGTCCGGGACATATACCTCAACCCGATCAACTTCCTACAGGTCTCGTTGTTGGAGCGGAGCAGGGGCGGAGACCAGTCCGACGAGCTGGACCGGGCGCTGCTGCTGACGGTGAATGGGATCGCCGCGGGGATGAGAAACACCGGATAGCTAGATTCGCCTACGTGAATGACAGTCTTCCCACGGGAACGGTGACTTTCCTGTTCTCTGATGTGGAGGGGAGTACCCGGCTGTGGGAGGACCACCACGAGGAGATGCGGACCGCCCTGGCCGCTCACGACAAGGTGATGCGGTCGGCCATCGAGGACAACGCAGGGCATGTCTTCTCGACCGCCGGTGACGCCTATTCGGCTGCATTCGCCAGGCCAAACGCTGCACTCCAGGCGGCGATCACCGCCCAGGCGGGGCTTGCCGACATCTTCGTCGATGGATCGCAGGTCAAGGTCCGGATGGCGGTGCACACCGGTTCGGCTGATGAGCGAGACGGTGATTACTTCGGGCCGGCGGTGAATCGGGCAGCGCGGATCATGTCGGTGGGCAACGGTGGTCAGGTCCTGGTGAGCGGTGTCACGGCAGGACTCGTGATCGATCACCTTCCGGACGGCGCCGAGCTGAGAGACCTCGGTGAGCATCGTCTCAAGGACCTCTCCCGCGCGGAGGCGGTCCACCAAGTGGTCCACGACTCTTTCCCTGTCGACGATCGCCCGCTTCGGTCGCTCGATAGATACCGCCACAACTTGCCCACTCAGCTCACCAGCTTCGTCGGCAGGGAGGAGGAGTCCGCCGAGCTGGCCAAGCTCCTCGGCGCTTCGCGCATGGTCACCCTGGCCGGCGTAGGCGGTGCCGGGAAGACACGGCTGGCCATCCAGACGGCGGCGGAGCTCGTCACCGAGTATCGGAACGGGGTGTGGCTAGTCGAGTTGGCTCCCATCACCGACCCAGGGAGGCTCCACGACGCGGTGTTGAGCGCCCTGGGAATCGAGCCCAAGGCAACGGAAAACCCGGCCGAGGCGTTGCACCGGTTCCTATCCGACAAGGAAATTCTGCTGATCCTGGACAACTGTGAGCATCTGGTCGCAGCGGCAGCGCGCCTAGCCGAAAGAGCGCTGGCAGCGGGATCAGGAGTCACTGTGCTCGCTACCAGCCGCGAGATGCTCGGAGTCCCCGGCGAATACACATTGCCAGTACCGTCACTGGCCGCCCCGGACTCAGTCGAGTTCGAACTGCGCGCTGCGCTTCTCCGATACCCGGCGGTGAGGTTGTTCTCGGAGCGAGGAGAGCTGGCGAAACGCGGCTGGCGGCTGACCTCCGACAACGCCGACGCTGTCGTCCAGATCTGCCAACGGCTTGACGGGATGCCCCTCGCCATCGAACTGGCCGCCGCACGACTGCGGATGATGCCCGTCGGGCAGATCGCGAGTCGCCTCGACGACCGGTTCCGCCTACTGACCGGAGGCAGCCGCACCGCTCTCCCCCGTCAACAGACCCTGGAGGCGGCCATCGACTGGAGCCACGAGCTCCTCTCTGATGAGGAGAAGACACTGTTCGCCCGTCTCGCTGTGTTCATGGGTGGTTTCACGCTTGAAGCTGCCGAGGCTGTGTGCGGTGTTTATCCACTCGACGAGTACGCGGTCCTCGAGCACCTGGGGCACCTCGTCGACAAGTCCCTGGTGCAAGCAGAGGACACCGCAAGTGGTGTCCGATACCGGATGCTCGAGACCCTTCGCCAATACGCTAGACACCGGCTCGCCGAATCGGACGAGGTCGAGGAGATGCGGCGTGCCCACGCCAAGTTCTTCGTTCGTCTCGCTGAAGAGGCCGAGCCCCATCTCCGTGGCGAGGACGAGAGGGACTGGCTGAACCGGCTAGAGACCGAGTTGGACAACCTGAGACAGGCGATCAGCTGGAGCCTGGAGGCCGGAGAGGCTTCGATTGCTCAACGCATTGTTGGCGCTCTTCACCGGTTCTTTCTCCAGCAATATCGGTTCGTCGAGGGCCGGGATTGGGCGGAGAAGGTGATCGCGGCATCGGACGACCCCACACCAGAACGCGCCAAGTCGCTTCTGGTGGCAGGGACGCTCGCTCAGTTGGGTGGCGATTGGACGAGAACCCATCTGTTAGACGAAGCAATCAGCATCGCCGATGAACAGGGTCTGGACGAGGTCCTGCGCGCCGCACTCAACAATCGGGCAAACGCCGCGTTGGCTGCTGGTGACCTCTCCACAGCAGAAGACCTGTACCGAAGAGGTCTAGAGAACGCTCTGGAGATGGGTGGGGACCCTCCCGGGGTTTCGATTGGGATGACCAACCTCGCCAATGTCTTACGAGACCAGGGAAAGGATGAGGAAGCGGTGGCCCTCAACACCGAAGCGGTCGAGGCGGCCTCTGCGTCAGGGTCGGCATGGCTCCTGCACAGTGCTCAAGGCGAGCTGGTACTTGCGCATCGATATGCAGGTGACCCCGAAGCTGCGGAAGCGACCCTTCGACCCATGCTCGCTCGTGTCGAGAAGACCGGGGTTGATCCGATGGTCGGTTGGGCGCACGCTTTGAAGGCACTTCTCGAGATGGACCGTGGGGACTTCGGAGACGCAGCGGTCTCCCTCGAGATCGCGATGACGCGGTTGATGAGTATCGGCGACGCATCGAGCTTCATCGAGCCACTGGCAACAAACCTGTGGATGGGGGCGCGGCTGCTAAATGAGCTGATGCCTTCCGGCTTCTCCGCAAAGCTGCTCGGAGCGGCAGACCAGGGACTACTAGCCGGCGGAATAGTGCCAAGGCGCGGGGAACAACAAGAAATCGAACGGATCAAGGGTCAGACCAGGGCTCTCCTGGGCCCAGAGATCTACGACGCGGGGTACAAAGAGGGGCGAACCATGGACCCCAAAGACGCGAACGACCTGCTTCTGAGCAAAATCGCAGAGATCAACCGTGGCTGACAACCTGCCCACGGGGACGGTGACTTTCCTTTTCTCTGATGTGGAGGGGAGCACCCGTCTGTGGGAGGAACACCACGACGAGATGCGGACCGCTCTAGCCTCCCACGACAAGGTGATGCGGTCCGCGATCGAGGACAACGACGGACACGTGTTCTCAACGGCGGGCGACGCCTATTCGGCGTCGTTCGCCAGGCCGACGGCGGCGCTACAGGCAGCAATCACGGCCCAAGCGGGACTAGCCGACCTGTCGGTGGCAGGCTCGCCGCTGAGGGTGCGGATGGCAGTGCACACCGGAAGCGCGGACGAGCGTGACGGTGACTACTTCGGACCGGCGGTCAACCGTGCCGCCCGGCTCATGTCGGTAGGCAACGGGGGCCAAATCCTCGTCAGCACTGCCACATCTCAACTGGCCCAGGACACCCTTCCGCCTGCAGCAAGCTTGAACGACCTCGGGGAACACCGTCTGAAGGATCTCTCCCGTCCCGAGCGGGTTTACCAGCTGCTCCACGACAGCATCACTCGCGATGACAGGCCATTGCGCTCACTCGATGCATTCCCGCACAACCTGCCCATCCAACTGACCAGCTTCGTCGGACGTGAGCAGGAGGTGACCGAAGTCACCAAGTTGCTTGGTGGGGCCCGCATGGTCACCCTGGCGGGCGTCGGCGGCGCCGGCAAGACCCGCCTCGCCATCCAGACCGGTGCGGAGGTCCTCTCCAACTACGAGGACGGCGTCTGGCTCATCGAGCTGGCTGCGATAACAGAGTCGACCCGAATCCCCGCCGCCGTGATGGATGTGCTCGGCATCGAGGAGAAGGCCAACGAGGACCCAGCCGAGACCGTTTCGAGGGCATTGGCAAAGAAGAAGATCTTGCTCATCCTCGACAACTGCGAGCACCTGGTCGACCCAGCGGCGCGATTCGCTGCGGCGGTCCTTAGTGCGGGCACCGGAGTTTCCATTCTGGCCACCAGCCGCGAGATGCTCGGGGTGCCCGGGGAGTATCCGTTCCAGGTCAAGTCTTTGGCTTCTCCGGAATCACTCGACGCGGAGGTGAGACTGGCCCTGCTGCGCTATCCCGCGGTACGACTCTTCTCTGAGCGGGCCGAGCTGGCCAGGCCGGGCTGGAGGGTCTCGGCGGAGAACGCCGAGTCCGTGGTCCAGATCTGCCGGCGGCTCGACGGCATGCCTCTCGCCATCGAACTGGCAGCCGCGCGCCTTCGCATGATGCCTGCGGAAAAGATTGCCGAGCGGCTCGACGACCGATTCCGGCTCCTGACTGGCGGGAGCCGCACCGTGTTGCCGAGACAACAGACTCTCGAAGCCGCGATCGATTGGAGCTTCGAGCTGCTCGATGAGGACGAGAAGACCCTCTTCTCCCGTCTCGCCGTGTTCATGGGCGGATTCACACTGGAAGCCGCTGAGGCGGTTTGCGGAGTTGAGCCGCTGGACGAATTTGCAGTCCTCGATCATCTCGGCCACTTGGTCGACAAGTCCCTGGTCCAAGCGGAAGAGAAGGAGGATGGGGTCCGCTACCGGATGCTGGAGACCCTCCGCCAGTACGCCCGTCTCAGGCTTGCCGAGTCCGAAGAGGTCGGGGCCATGCGACTCGGTCACGCCCGGTACTTCCTCTCATTGGTCGAGGAGGCTGAGCCCAATCTGCGAGGTGCCGACGAGGCCTACTGGTTTGGGAGGCTCGACGACGATCTGGACAACATCCGCCAGGCGATGACCTGGGCTATCGAAGCGGGTGAGCCGCAGATCGCACAGACCATGGCCGGATCCCTGTACAGGTATTTCATGTATCGATTCCGCTTCATAGAAGGACGAGAATGGGCTGAGCAGGCAGTGGCGATGTCCGACGCACCCAACCCTGGATATGCCAAGGCCCTTCTGGCGGCGGGCACGCTTGCCCAGTTCAGCCTCGATCAGGATGTATCGATGAAGCATCTCGACCAGGCCATCGACCTGGCTAGAAGCCTCAATATGGAGAAGGCGCTCTCGGCGGCACTCAACAATCGAGCCAACGTTGCGGCAGGGATGGGGATGATTGAGGAAGCGCTCCGACTCCACGAGGAGCACCTGGAGTTGGACAGAAGCATCGGCGACCCGGACGGCATCATCATCGGCCTCATGAACGTCTCCAGCCTCAACCTCGACCTTGGAAACGCCGAAGAGGCAGTCGCCTTCAGCGAGGAGGCGCTCGAAAGATCCATTCAACATGGCTCGGAGAGGCTGATGTTTCACTCACGGCTTTGGATGCTGGGCCCTCTTCGCGCCCTCGGCCGCCTGGATGATCTGGAAGAACAGCTCACAGCGATGCGCAGTCTCCAAGAGGGCCCGGGCGTCGAGTTCATACCCGGAGTCACCGACTTCTGGACGTCGGTGCTTCACCTGGAGCGGGATGAGCTGCCCGAGTCGATTGGGATGCTCATTGACGCCTTGAGGAAGTTCCAGTCCATGCCCGACCCCTACGAGCTTGCGGCGGTGGTGAGTTGGATCATGGAGTTGGGAGCCGAGGTCCTCGCCCGCCTGGAACGACCGCGACTGGCCGCCCAGCTAATTGGGGCGGCGGAAACCGTCACCAAGGAGAAAGCGTTTGAACGGGGAGGAGACCGGGTCCGCCGATTGGCCGACATCGAATCGTCGCTTCGAAGTCAACTCGGGGACGAGACCTTCGATGAGGAGTTCCGTGCCGGCACCCAGCTGGACAGTCGCGACGCCCACGACGCTCTCCTAGCCGCTCTCGAGGAATCCCTCCAGGACTGAGTTGAACTTGTGCGGCCGTTCTGCCGGCACCGCGTGGCGGGCGTTCTCGATCACCACCATCTCGGCATTGGGCATCACATCGACGTACGGCCTCTTCGACTCGACCGGTGTGTAGTCCTCGTCGGAGACGATGAACAGCGTGGGATGGTCGAAGGTCGTCATTGCCCCGGCCACACCTTCCCAGTCGAGAATCGCCTGGAACGCCGACCGATAGGCACGCTGATCATTGTCCGCCCACCGCCTGACGAATGTCTTGCGCTGCTCCTCCATACCCGGCTCCGGGAAGAGCCTTCCAGCGAGCACTTCGCCGATCTTCTCCACGGTTGCGAACCTGGTCAACAGCTTCCGCAACAACACCTGAAACCGCAGCCCTAGACCCTCGACCTCGAACTCGGGAACGGCGTTGACCGCCACCAACCGCCCTACCAGATGGGCGTGATCGGCAGCTAACTGGAACCCGACCATGCCGCCCAATGAGATTCCCACAACGTCGGGTCGATCGAGTTGCAGCCTTTTGATCAGTCCGGCCGTGTCTGCTGCAAATCCCTCGATGCTGTACCTCTCAGCCGGCTTGTCCGACTGTCCATGACCCCGGAAATCCACAGTGATCACTTGGCGGTTGCTTGAGAAGTGAGCAGTCTGCTCCTCCCAGTCCCGGGTGCTCGATCCAAGACCATGCAGAAACAGCACGGCTCGACCTGACCCCGTCACCTCGTAGTGGATGTCGATCCCGTTGACGTGTTCTTCGGGCACGGACGGCACCGTACCCGTAGGCTGCAATCTCATGCCGATAACGATCGTTGACCACCCACTCGCCGCCGACCTTCTCACAGTCCTCCGCGACAAGGACACTGACCCACCCCGGTTCCGCACCACAGCGGAACGGCTTGGGTACTTGCTAGTAGCGGAGGCGATCTCCGACCTACCCACCCAGGATCTGGCGATCACGACGCCACTTGAGGCCACCAACGGGACCCAACTCAAGAGGCCGGTTGTGGCGGTCGCGGTTCTCCGCGCCGGCCTCGGACTGCTCCACTCGGTACTCACCCTGATCCCCGACGCCGCCATCGGGTTTGCAGGTGTGCAACGCAACGAGGAGACCGCCGAGCCGATGGAGTACTACACCAAGTTCCCGGACCTCAACTCTGCCCGTGTCCTCATCCTGGAGCCAATGCTGGCCACGGGAGGCTCACTCTCCTGGGCCGTCGACAAAGTCAAGGAGAACGGCGCCAGAGACATAACCGCCGTGTGCGTCGTCGCTGCCCCGGAGGGTGTTGACAAGATGGAGGAGGATCACCCCGACGTGCGGGTCGTCGCAGCAGCGCTGGACCGTGAGCTGACCCCGAACTTCTACATCACTCCTGGTCTGGGTGACATGGGAGACCGACTATTCGGGACGGTGTGACCGACTTCGAGGACGCAGTACTCGAGGTCATCGGGACCATCCGACGCGGTGAGGTCATGACCTATGGGGAAGTAGCGGCCGAAGCAGGTTTTCCCGGGGCCGCCCGAGCGGTAGGCAATCTCTTAAGAGTCACGGGGACCGACGTACCGTGGTGGCGCGTAGTTGGCGCCGGGGGCCACCTTCGCTCACCCGATCCGGGAAAGCAGGCCCGCAGGCTCGCAGAAGACGGGGTCCTGGTCGATGAGGGCAGGGTCATCCAACGTAGACCTTCGTCTCCGCGGTCCTGAACCTCAGCGACGCGATAAGAGTGAAGACCGCGGTGAAACCCAGAAGGATCGCGGTGGGGGCCATTACCGCCGCCACCCCACCTTCGTTGAGGATGGTGTCCAGAAAGCCCTCCATGGCCCAGTAGGTGGGGATGAAGTTGGCGACGCTCTGCACCCAGTCGGGGAGGACCGAGATGGGGACGAGGGCGCCGCCAACTCCGGCGAACGTCACACCGGTCAGGTTGATGTAGGTGTTCAGTTGCAGCGATGTCCTGGCGAGCGCCGTGATCGCCATTCCGAAAGAGATCATGCTCAACGAGAATCCGAGGACGATCATCGACAACGCCACCAAGGACCCGGTGATGACAAGGTCGAAAACCAGCACTCCCAGAGCGAACAGGGCCGCGAACTGAGCGACGGCTATCAGCAGTGTGGGCACCAACTTGCCCACCATGATGTCGCCCGTCGTTGCCTGGCTGGCCCGCACACGGTCCCACGTGTGCCAGCCGTGCTCTCTGAAGAACGTGAAACCCAGATAGGCACCGGTGAAGGTCACGAACATCGCCGCCATCCCAGGCACGGCCTGCTCCGCGCCATTGGCTCCCATGAAGCCATCTGCCTGTAGCGACAGCCCGAAGAGCGGCTTCATCAGCCCCATCATCAGCAGAGGCATGACTATTAGGAAGATGATGCTGCCGGGGTCGTCTCTCAGGCCCTTCATCTCGTGGCGGAAGATCACCCAACTACGACGCAGCGACATCTGCCACCTCCTCGTCAGGGTTGTAGCGCCGGCCCGTCAGCGACAGAAAGACCGACTCGAGGCTCGGCCGTATGAAGTCCAGGTCGACCAGCCTCTCCGAGTCCGTGCCCAGGCTCGAAAGAATCCGAGCGGCGTCCCTTCCGGGCTCATCGACCGCGACTCGCACCGCGGTTCCGTTGTACCTAGCTGTGAATTGCTCGCCCAGCTTTGGGGGCGGCCCGTCGAAGACCAGCTCTACAACGGCGCTCCCGCTGTTTGCTATCAGGTCGGGTACCGAGCCTTCGGCAATGACCGAACCGTGATCGATGATGACGACACGGGCACCCAGAGCCTCGACCTCCTCCAGATAGTGGGTCGAATAGAGCACCGAGGATCCTCGCTCGGCCAGGTCCTTCACAGCTTCGATCAGCGCAGCCCGTGTCTCTACGTCCGCCCCTGCCGTGGCCTCGTCCAAGAGAACGAGCCGCGGGTTGTTGACCAGGGCCATCGCGGTGTGAAGTCTGCGCTTTTGGCCACCCGACAGCTGGCCTGCCTTGCGATCCATCAGCTCAGAGAGGCGAAGTGCCTCGGCGATGGACTCGACTTGCCGAAGGGCGTCCCGTTGCCGCAGACCGGCGATCTCGGCAAAGAACATCAGGTTTTGGGAGACCGTATCGACCGGATAGACGCCCAGTTCCTGTGGAGCCAGCCCGATGTGACGGCGAGCCCGCTCCGGATGCGCAAGCGCATCAACATCGAGGACACGCACAGAACCGGCATCAGCCTGCCGCAGCCCGCACACGATCGACACGAGCGTCGTCTTCCCGGCCCCGTTGGGGCCGAGAAGAGCGACGATCTCCCCCTCCCCGACGGCCAGGCTGACACCGTCGAGGGCGACAACCTGTCCGTAGGATTTGAAGAGGTCCCGGACGTCGAGAATCGGAATCATGGCACTGAGAGCGGCTCAGGGGTCTTGTTGTATCGGTAAATCCAGATCCCGGCCATTGGCGCCCAAAGGAGCACCAGGGCGACAACGGCCCACGAGTAGGGCGAGATCAGTGCGAGAGCCAGGATCAGGCTGATGATCGCGATTCTGCGCGGGGCACCACTCCATCTGAGAGCGGGAATCGACGCTGCTGCGATCATCGCTGCAAACCCGAGAGTCGCGCCGTTGCCAACGACCAGCGAGGTCAGGTCGGCGAGCGCAGCAGTAGCACCGGCGTCAACGGAGTCATGCACCCAGGCACGCTCCGCAGCGGCGAGGGTCGCCAAGTAACCGATTGCGAGCGTCGATGCAGCAAGAACCCCGCCGGCTCCGGAGATGAAAGAAAGCCGTTCCGTATCGCCGTCGATCTCCCTGATCGATGCATACATGCTCCCGCTGAACCAGAGAAGGGCAAACGCCGCGAGTAATCCAACGTAGGAGCCGGTCATGACTCGGATCGCATCAGACGACAAGAACTCGGCGATGTCGCTCGCCGGGGGCATGAACTCGAACGTATCCGCGGTCAGCAACGACGACGCGAGCCACAGGACAGCGAATGCCACACCAGTAAGCGGAGCAACTCTCTTCTCCCACATGTCGACCTCCTTGTCGGCGAAGGTATGGGAGAAAAATCATCAGTGGAACATGGGCAGCCATCCGATCATGGTGAGGCAAGCCTCAGGTTTGCCGGGCTCTCCGGTGTGGTCTACGTCATGGACGATCCGGCTGCCACCCGCCACAATCACAACATGACCACCAAGGCCCTCTGGGGCGTACTGGCGTCGGCGGCAGTTGCTTACGTCGTCTCCTTCGCCTGGACGATAGGCAACGGGTTGAATGACCCCGCCGTCCTGCTCTGGGGACTTGTCATGGTGCCGGCCGTCGCGGCGGCAGGTGTGGTTCTCCTCTGGAAACGGCCCCACAGCCGGATCGGGCATCTCCTGGTGGGTGTGGGACTCTGCATGTTCGTAATACCGGCTGCCCTCGAAGGCCCAACCACTGTGGCTTACGAGACTCTGGGACCGCAGTCATGGGTTTGGGCATCGATCCTCGCCAACAAGGTGCTCACGATGGTGGCGGTCGTCCTCATGTGCGCACTCGTAGTCCTGTTGCCGGACGGGAAGTATTCCAGCGTCCGCGAACGCAAATTCGTTAGTTGGCTTTGGCCCCTGCCTTTTCTTCCCGTCCTGTCGCTCATCTCGAACGAGATGGTCATCAAGTACAGCCAAACGTTCCCGGGTATCGACGATGTCTCCAGCCCCTACACGGTGGACGCGTTGCTCCCGTTCGGCGTTGCCATCGATACCGCCGCTAACGCCCTCGCCGGCACGGCCTTCTTCATCGCGGTGCCGATGCAGATTGCTCGCTATCGCAAAGCGCCCATCCGGGAACGAAAGCAGGTCCGTTGGGTGATCTATGCCATCGGCGTCGCAGTGGCCGTCGGCGTGACTCCATACGTCCTCGAGACGTTGGGCGTGATGGACCCGCTCGGGCACACACTCGCCGCCGGATTGTGGTCGATCATCCCGATAACAATCATCCCTGCATCGGTCGTCGTCGCGGTACTCGAGCCAAAGTGGGTCGACGTCGACATCGTCATACGGAAGTCCTTCGTCTACGGCGCCCTCTCGTTCGTCATCTTGTTGCTCTACGTCAGTGTCGCCGCCGCCTTCGGTGTCGCCGCGGGCTCTCGGATGGAGATCGAGATAGCCGTTGTCCTGACGGTCGTCATCGCGCTGCTGTTCCAACCGGCGCGCCAGCGTCTCCAAGTGGTCGCCGACCGCTGGGTGTTCGGGCAGAGGCCATCGAAATACGAGGCAGTGACCGGATTCAGTGAGACACTCGAACGGTCGGCAGACCCTCGCGAGCTACTCCCCCACCTGGTGGACACGATCCAACGCGCCCTCGACCTCGAATGGGCCACCGCGACTCTCGACGACGGATCTCACGCCGAAGTGGGCAACGTCGTGGGAAGCCCGGCCTTCACCGTCTCCATTGGTTCAGAGGAGGACCGCATCGGCTCCATCGAGTGCGGGCCCAAAGTAGAGGGCTCGGTCGCCGACGACGAGGTACAGCTGGTGAGGACACTCGCAGGCCAAGTAGGGCTGGCGCTGATCAACGCACGACTGGCCGGACGCATCGTCAACGCAGCCGAATCGGAGCGGCGGCGAATCGAGCGAAACATCCACGACGGCGCCCAGCAGGAGTTGGTGGCGTTGGTGGCCCGACTCGGGATGGCTCGCGCTTCTGCATCGAAAGGTGAACTGGGTGCTGAAGAAATCGAAGGTCTCCAGCAGGAGGCGCAGCGGATACTCGGGGATCTCCGGGACCTTGCCCAAGGAATCCACCCGTCCGTCCTGAGCGACGGAGGGATCCTGGAGGCGGTCGAGGAACGTTGCGCCACCATGCCAATCGACGTGACTCTCAAGGCCCCCGAGTCGCTGCGATCGCACCGCTTCGCCGATGACATCGAGGGTGCCGCCTACTTCTTCGTCACCGAATCCCTGGCCAATGTGCTCAAACACTCTGAAGCGTCGAGTGCCACTGTCACGCTCACGCTCCACGACGGATCCTTGATTCTGGATGTGGCCGACAACGGGAAGGGGTTCGAACCCTCTGTCACCAGCCAAACAGGTCTCGACGGCCTCCGCGACCGTCTCGCCGCACTGGGCGGAACGCTCACCGTGTCCGCCGGGCCAGGCAAGGGAGCCCGGACTCGAGCAACTCTCCCCGCGCGATGACGTTGCGAGTGATCATCGCGGAGGACCACTACCTGGTGCGTGAAGGCACGAGGCAGCTCCTGGAGTCGGGTGGGGACGTCGAGGTGGTTGCCTCGGTGGGCGACGCAGAAACTCTTCTGGCTGCCGTCGAAGAAGAGAAGCCCGATGCAGTGATCACCGACATTCGGATGCCTCCAACCCATCAAATGGAGGGAATCGAAGCGGCTCACGCAATCCGTGACAACTACCCGGAGATCGGTGTAGTGGTCCTCTCCCAGTACGTGAACTCGCTGTACGCCTTCGAGTTGTTCCGGGAGGGCACGGCAGGCTTCGCCTACCTGCTCAAGGACCGAATTGGCGACCTCGACGAATTAGTGCGGGCCCTCACCGAAGTTGCAGCCGGGGGTTCGGTGATAGACCCGCTGGTAGTCGAGGGTCTCCTTGCTCGTCGTCAAAAGCTGGGCGGATCCCTGCTGGAAACTCTCACCGACCGTGAGACCGACGTGCTGTCGGAGATGGCTCAAGGCAAGTCGAACGCGGCCATTGCCGATTCGTTGTTCATCTCGCAATCGGCCGTCGAGAAGCACATCAACTCGATATTTGCCAAGCTGACACTTCGGCCCGAAGACGGCGAGCACCACCGCAGGGTCGCTGCAGTGCTCACGTTCCTCAGAAACCAGGACCTGACAGGGCCTGGAGCCGACCTCACCGAGCCCTGATCGGATCCAAACCCGGGCCGGGTTAGATTCCCGAGCGATGTCATACAACGCCGAGGACCTGATCGTCGTCAAGAGGGATGGAGGGTCGTTGACAGCCAGCCAGATCGAGTGGCTGGTGAGCGCCTACACCGAGGACGAGATCCCCGATTACCAAATGGCAGCCTTGGCCATGGCGATCCTGCTGAACGGCATGGACACGGCCGAGCTTACGATCCTCACATCCGCGATGCTGCGTTCGGGAGAGGTCATGGACTTCTCGGACCTCGCGTTTCCGAAGGTTGACAAACACTCCACGGGAGGTGTCGGGGACAAGATCTCCATTCCTCTGGCTCCAATGGTGGCGTCGTGCGGCGTCGCCGTTCCGATGATGTCGGGCCGCGGTCTCGCCCACACCGGCGGGACCCTCGACAAGCTCGAGTCGATTCCCGGCTACACCACGGAGTTCGATGCGGCACGCTTTCGATCCCTCCTGATCGAGCATGGATTGGTGATGGCGGGCCAATCGGCAGACATCGCTCCCGCCGACAAGAAGCTCTACGCGCTACGCGACGTGACGGGGACAGTCCCGAGCATCCCTCTCATCGCAGCTTCGATCATGTCAAAGAAGCTGGCAGAGGGTCTGGATGGGCTGGTCCTGGACGTCAAGACCGGCTCGGGCGCTGCAATCAAAGACCTGGCCAAGTCCCGTGAGCTTGCCAAGACCATGGTCGACATCGGCGCGGGCAGTGGGGTCGAAACGGTCGCTCTGATCACATCTATGGAGCAGCCACTTGGCGCCGAGGTAGGAAATGCCAACGAGATAGTCGAGTCGCTAGCAGTCCTGCGGGGTGAGGGGCCTCCGGATGTGACCGAGCTGACGATGGCTCTGGGCGAGGTGATGCTCGAGTTGGCCGGGATCGATGGGGGGCGCAGTCGCCTCGAAGAGGCGATTTCCTCGGGGGACGCCACGAAGAAGTTCGCCGAGATCATCGCGGCACAAGGCGGCGATCCGTCAGTTGTCGACGACTCCAGCATCCTGCCAACTGCCCCACTGGAAGACAGCATCGTCGCCCCTCGCAGCGGGTTCGTGACACGGTGCGACGCATTGACCATCGGTGTCGCCACCACCAACCTCGGCGCAGGCCGGGTCTCCCTGGGGGGGGTTGTGGATCCTGGCGTGGGAGTCTCCGTTCTGGCCAAGATCGGCGATCGCGTCTCGGAAGGCGACACGTTGGCGAGGGTCCGGTACTCGAAGGAGAACCTGTGGGAGGACAACCGTTCGCAAATGGCTTCGGCCTGGAATATCAGCAGCACTCACGTGGCGCCGCCATCACTCATCGTCGACCGCATCGATTGACCTCCCGATCGTCATAGCTCGTTGGCGGGTTACCATCGCCGGCCGACTCGACACAAGGAGAGAAGCGGAATGAAGGTCGCGGTCTGTGTGAAGCAGATCCCCGATCCCGCCACCCCTTACACCCTCCAGGAGGGCACCAACTGGCTGGTACGTCCCGATGACCAGGTCATGGACGACACCGACCGCTACGGGGTGGAGATGGGTTTGCAACTGGCCGATTCAGGCGCCGGGGCCGTCACGCTGTTCAGCATGGGCCCCACGGGTAATGCCCAGGCGATCCGGCAGGCGCTTGCAATGGGGGCCGACAAGGCGGTCTTGATCGACGATGCCGCCCTCGGAGGCTCGGACGCTCTCACGACGGCGCGGGTCCTCGCCGCCGCCATCGAGAAGGAGGGCTATGACCTGATCATTGCGGGAACCGAGTCGACCGACGGTTACACCGGCGTCGTCCCCCAAATGCTGGCAGAGATCCTCGGTATCCCATCACTCACCTATGCGACCCACGTGGAGGCTGCCAACGGAGAGGTCATGATCCATCGACAGACCTCTGCGGGCTACGACGTAGTCAAAGCCCAGATGCCTGCGGTCGTTGCCGTAACTGCCGGGGTGGTTGAGCCCCGGTACCCCACTTTCAAAGGAATCATGGATGCCAAGAAGAAACCCGTGGAGACACTCACCGTCGGCGACCTAAGCATGGGGCCCAAGACAGATCAGGAGGTGAAGGAGGTCACCGACGCTCCTGAGCGATCTGCGGGGCGCATAGTGGAGGATGACGGCAGCGCCCACCTCGAGATCGTCGCGCTTCTCGAAGAGCGGAAGGTGATCTGAATGTCCGAGGTGTGGGCTTTCGTGGAAGAGAACGACGGGACGCCTTCTTCTCTGGGTCTCGAGCTTCTGGCCAAGGCAAGGGACCTAGGTGACGTGACAGTCGTCTATCTAGGCCACGCGTCGGATGATGCTTTGGCGACCCTTGGAGATCATGGGGCCGACCGCGTCCTGGTGGCTGAGACAGGTGACCGACTTCCCGCCGCTCCTCTGGCGGCGGCGCTCGCCGATCGCATCGCTGCGGAAGCCCCCGATCTGGTTCTGTTCGGTCAGGCCTACACAGATCGCGACGTCGCCGGGAGGCTCGCGGCGCGCCTCGGTGTAGGAGTCCTCTCCAACGCTTCTGACGTGCGGATGGTCGACGGCGGAGTCGAGACTCAGCACGAGATCGATGGTGGGACCAAGATCGCGACAGCCAGCATGTCGAGCCGGACGCCAATCGTCCTGATTCGGCCGAAGTCTTTCCCTGCTTCAGCAGTGGGCGGGACAACCCCCGAGACGGCGAGCCTCGAGCTTCCAGACCTTGGGAAAGCCGACGCAGTGATAGTCGAGAGCCATGTCGAAGAGCGGGAGGGACCGCAGCTAGGCGAAGCCGCGATCGTGGTATCGGGTGGACGCGGGCTCGGTTCCGCCGAGGCCTATGACCTCGTGGTGAAGCTCGCAGGCCTGTTGGGCGCCGCCACGGGCGCAACGAGGGCGATAGTCGATGCGGGCTGGGTCCCATACGCGCTCCAGGTCGGCCAGACCGGCAAGACCGTCAAGCCCGACGTCTACATCGCGGCCGGCATATCCGGTGCGATGCAGCACGTGGTCGGGATGAAGGACAGCACAACGATCATCGCAATCAACAAAGATCCTGACGCACCCATCTTCTCCATGGCAGATCTAGGAGTCGTCGGTGACGTCCACAAAGTGCTTCCTGCGCTGATCGAGTCGCTGGAGAGCCGGTGAGCTCCGCTCGATAGGCCGTTCAGGGAAGATCTTCCGGACCGAAGCCGTGAGGTAGGAGGTCCTCAAGGGGGTGCTCACGCACCTCTGATCCCTCACCGGCGGTGACGATCACCTTCTTCACGCCGAACTCGGACATGATCTGACGACATCGCCCACACGGATAGGCATGGTCCGCCGATGTCGCGTCGATACAGGCGACGACGACCTTGTCTATCTGACGCACGCCCTGGGAGACCGCAGTCGTGATGGCATTGGCTTCCGCGCACGTCCCCACGGGGTATGAGGCGTTCTCGACGTTGGCACCGGTGAAGATCTCGCCTTTGGCGCCGACGACCACCGAGCCCACCCGGAACCTCGAGTAGGGCGAGTATGAGCCTTCGGCTGCCCCGCGGGCCAGTGAAACGAGATCTGGAGAGTTCACGACACACCCAGTAAAGCGTCGGCAAATCGATCCGGATCGAACGGAACCAGGTCGTCGATCCTCTCACCAACTCCCACGAACTTGACCGGCGTGCTCAGCTCCCTCTCGACGGCGAGGACGATCCCGCCCTTCGCTGTGCCGTCGAGCTTTGTGAGCACGATTCCGGTCACCGGTATGGCTCCGGCGAACTCCCGGACTTGGGTGAGCCCGTTCTGGCCCGCCGTTGCGTCCAACACCAGGAGAACCTCGTCCACGCCGCGCTCGCCACCGGCGACCCTGTGAATCTTCTCCAACTCGTCCATCAGGTTCTTCTTTCCATGGAGACGACCGGCGGTATCCACGATGACGACGTCGATTCCTTGAGACCGAGCCGATTCAACCGCGTCGTAGGCCACCGAGGCTGGATCGGCACCCTCCGCCCCCACGACTACTCGTGTGGCGAGACGATCACCCCACGCTCTCAGCTGGTTGGCGGCGCCCGCCCTATATGTGTCGGCCGCGCCGAGCAAGACGCTCTTGCCTTGCGACATGAGGAGCCGTCCCAGCTTCGCAATTGTCGTCGTCTTGCCGGTTCCGTTCACACCGATCACGAGAATCACCGTCGGGGAGCTGCCGAGAACGAGGGCTCGGCTCCCCTCGAGAAACTCCGCTCGGATGGCTTCCCTCAGGGTCGCGATCGCCTCCTCCTCAGTCGCGGGCTCCCTTTCCCGAACCGAAGTCAGGACGCGCTCAGAGGTTGCAACCCCAACGTCCGCCGCCAGAAGTGTGTCGCCCAACTCGGCCCAAGCATCGTTGTCGACAGCCCGGCCGACCGCCCTCCTCACCGAAGCCGCGAATGAGGAAACCGCCCTTCCAAGGCCTGGCAGGCGCACTTCTGGCTCGTCGCTCGGACGCCTAAGGAAGCGAAGGGCGAGTACGACGCCGATTACCACGCCAAATAGCCAGAGCGCGATTACCGCAGGATTGTCCATCCGGGAAACCTATGCGACCTGGGTGGCTACGACTCCGGTCATGTCCTTGCGCACCGCCTGTGAGGAGCCCCCGGGTTCCATCGTCACACCGTATAGGACGTCGGCGGCCTCCATCGTCTGCTGTTGATGCGTGACGATGATCAGCTGGGCGCGAGACCGGAATTCGTCCACGATGCGAAGAAAGCGCCTCAGGTTCGTGTCATCAAGCGCAGCCTCGACCTCGTCGAGGACGTAGAACGGGCTCGGCCGCGCTTCGAACACGGCAAAGAGGAAGGCTAGGGCCGCCAGGCTTCTCTCGCCTCCGGACAGCAGCGTCATCTGGCTCACTTTCTTGCCGAGTGGCTGGGCGTCGATGGAGACGCCTGACTCGGGATCGTCATGGTCGAGGAGGCGTATCTTTCCGCTACCACCGGGAAAAAGGACCTGGAAGTAGCGGTCAAACGACTGAGCGACTTCCTTGAAGGCGTCCTCAAACCGCCTTTCGATCTCAGCTTCCAGCGCCGCGATGACTTTGCGCAATTCGGCGCGTGACGACTCGATGTCTGCCATCTGCTCGGAGAGGAAGCCATGACGCTCTTCGAGCTCCTTGTACTCCTCGGCCGCCAGGGGGTTGATCGGCCCCATACGTCGAAGCTGAGCGAGCTTTGTCTCCAACAGGCCCTCGAGGTCGGCATCTTCGGGGAGATCCGGACGAACGGCCCTCATCGCGTCGTCAACCCCGGAGTCTGCGTCACGCCGGATCGCCTCGACAACAGCTTCACGACGCAAGCGGATCTCCGTCGTCTGTACTTCAAGACGGCCAATCCGCTCCCGGGCCTCGATGAGCGCAGATCGTCTCCTCTCGTGCTCGGCACGAACCTCATCGAGCGCAGCCATGGAGGCGTCGCGTGCCGTCCTGAGTCGCGACTGCCGCTCACGGAGCTCGCCGATTCTCCTCTCGATGGTGGCTGCTGCTCTCCGGGACAACTCGACGACCGCCTCCAGCGCTGCAGGGTTGTGTTTCCCCTGGGACCCGCCGTCCAGTCGAGCCAGATCGGCATCTATCCGAGCGAGCCTCTCCTCGAGTAGCTGCTTCCTCTGGGTTACCTCGCGGTGCTTGCCCTCGGCCTCGTGCCAGGCAGATCTAGCCACTTCGCGCTCGGCTGCGAGTTGAACCCTCCGCGCCTCGAGCTGTTCCCAGGCACGCATTCGGGAAGCCTCCTCGCCTTCGAGCGCATGCAGCCGCTCGCGGAGGGCCAACACCTGGGCGTTGATTCCTTCCATCGAATAGGCGAGCGAGCTCTTCCTCTCGTCGAGCCTCTCTGTCTCGAGGTCTAACGCGGCGAGCTTCTCGCGTCTCCGACGCAAGGTCTCGGACAGGCCCGCCAGCTGTGCCTCTGCGGCTTCGAGCCCTTCGAGCTCGCGTCTCTCATCTTCACGTGCTCTCTCAAAGTCCCTGCGGGCAGAAGTGTGTATCGACTCCGCCCTCGCCAGCTCCGTTGAGGCATCTTCGGCGGCCAGCTGGGCGGCCTCCAGCATCGCGGGGCGGGCGCCATCGGGGTCTGCGGCACTGAAACCCGATGCCGTGATCAAGTCACCTTCCGGCGTCACCGCCCTGAGACTTGGGTTCTGCGCGATGAAGTCCCAACCGGACTTCCAGCCCTCGACGACGACCACGTCTCCAAGGAGAGCTGCTGCGAGCTTCCGGTCGGCGCTCCCCCCCAGAAGATCGATGAGGGTATCGATCCCTGCCTGCCCTGCGAGGTGGCCGGCCTGGGGGACCGCATCGTCACGGCCGAACACGGCGTAGGCCGCGCCACTGCCCGACGCCTTCATCCCGTGGATCGCTCCCAACGCACTGTCGCGGCTGTCGAACGCCAGAGCGGCGGCCCAGGGTCCGAGCGCCGCTTCCGCGGCCAGCTCCAGACCTTCCGGCACATCGAGCCGGGACAGAAGGAGTCCGAGCGCACCCGGGGCGGCCTCGGCTGCAACGCGCGCAGCCGGGTCCCAGCTGTTCTCGAGCGCGGCAACCACTGCCTCTAGCCGTGCTCGAGCGGAGGCCTGTTCGAGACGGGCGACCGCGAGGCGCTCCTCGGCGTCCTCCCATTTCGCTTGCGCCCCTCTCCTCTGCTCGGTCGCCCGCTGGTAGGCGGTATGCATGAGCGAGAGCCCCTCATCTGCTGACTTGATCTCGTGGTTGACCTTGTCGATCTCAGCTTCTTCGTCGTTACGCAGCGAGGCGAGCACATCTGCCCGTCGCACTACGGCGGCGCGTTCTCTCTCGTCCCTCATGAGGGCCGACTCGAGGGCACTCAACTCGCCGCGAACGGCCGCAAGAGCGCCTTCGGGCGAGAGGCTTGCTTGCGTCGCCACGGCCCTTTCCTCGTCCTCCAGCAGGCGGAACCTCGTCTCCAGCGCTTCGACCCGACCCCGTTCGCTGTCAACCTCCTCCGCGATGGACGCCAGGTCGGCAGCGATCGAGCCTCGCTCGGCCTCGAGGTCGGTGACCCTCTCCACGGCCAGCTCTTTCCTGTCTGCGTAGGCACGCCCGCGTTCGTGCGCGACCGACCCGACCCGGCGGATTCGCTCGAGCGTGGTCTCGAGAAACGCTGCCGCCGATGTGTCACGATCCAAAGCCGAAGCAATTTCGCGGGTCTCCTCGGTGAGCGTGCTCAGCCTGGATTCCAACTCGCCGATCAGTTTGGAGTTCACCGCCGCCTCCTCCTCGAGACGGGATCGCTCCGATGTCGCGATCGTCAGATCGCGGTCGTGCTGTCGCAGAGCCTCTCCGCCCAGATACAGGCTGAGCGCGGTGGCTTCGACGCGCACCCCGTCGTACCTCTCAGCGGCTCGAGCCTGACGTTTGAGCGGGCGCATCTGGCGTGTCAGCTCCCCGAGCAGATCCTCCAGACGGACCATGTCCTCGGCCGTGCGGTCGAGGCGCCTCTCAGCCCTCTCCTTGCGCCGCCGGTGTTTCAGGATGCCGGCGGCTTCCTCTATGACGGCCCGATGCTCCTCGGGAGACGCGTTGAGCACTTTGCCGATCTCTCCTTGACCGATGATCACGTGCTGGTGGCGGCCGACACCGGAATCGGACAGAAGGTCCTGAATGTCGAGAAGCCTGCAACCGACGCCATTCAGCTCGTAATCGCTGGATCCGTCCCTGTACAACCGGCGAGTTATGGATACCTCGTCCAGGTCGAGATCGATCTCTCGCTCTGCATTGTCGATCACGAGGGTCGCTTCTGCTCGATTCAAGGAAGGGCGGGTCGCGGTTCCGGCGAAGATCACGTCTTCCATCTTGGGTGTGCGCAGGGACTTGGTTGATTGCGTGCCCAGCACCCAGGACAGGGCATCCACGAGGTTCGACTTCCCCGAGCCGTTGGGACCCACGATCACCGTCACACCCGGGCGGAACTCGAGACGAGTCCTGTCAGCGAAGCTCTTGAAACCGACGAGCTTCAGTGATTTGAGATACAAGGCTTTTCCACCTGGCAGAGGGACACGACTGTTATTGGCGATCAGGCTAAACAAAAACCCTTGATATCCAGGTCTTTCGCGCCACTCACTCTCCGGCAGGGCCCGGTTGGATGTAGAAGTCGGCGATCGTGTCGTCCACGTCGCTCATTTCTGTCTCCACACCGGTTACCGTCGCCCCTTCTGGGCCCAGCCATGCCCACTCGATGAGCCGTTCGACAGCATCAGCCTCACCTTGCGCGCGAATGGCGACGCTCCCATCGGCCAGGTTGCGAACCCAGCCCACGAGCCCCAACGACCTGGCGACCGAGCGACAAGACTGGCGGTAGTAGACCCCCTGGACGCGGCCGCTCACCCGGATCGAAACGGACCGCTTACTCATCGCCGCTGGCACACAGGGCAGAAGTGCGAAGAGCGTGACCTGATGACCAAGCGCTCGATCGGTGTCGAACACACCGGACACGGCTGGCCGGTACGCCCGTAGACATCGAGCCGGGACATGTTCTCACCGGCCCGTCCGTCCGGGAGCAGATAGGAGAGGTCATCGAGTGTGGTCCCGCCGTTGTCGATCGCTTGCCTGAGGACCTCGGCGATCGCGGAGACCAGGCGGCCCAACTCGACCCTGTCGAGGGCTCCACCGGGAGTCAAGGGATGAATCCCAGCCCGATGCAGGGCCTCGTCGGCATAGATGTTGCCGAGCCCCGAGACCGGCCCTTGGTCCAGCAATAGCGCCTTGATGGGAGCTGTCCGGCCCGCTAGAGCATCTGCGAGCTGCGAAGGCGTAGGCGGGCTGGTCCAGGCGTCCGGACCGAGCCGTGCCAGGGAGGACGCTCCGATCTCGTCCTCATCGACGACCGATACGAAACCAAAGGTTCGCGGGTCAACGAATCGGATCTCGGCACCGTCATCGAGCACAGCCCGGAAGTGTGTGTGTGGCTCCACCGGAGCGGTCGGAATATCGATCGAGAAACGTCCCGACATTCCCAGGTGGGCCACGAGTCGGTGCCCATCGTCGAGAGGAGCGACGATGAACTTGCCGTGTCGGCCGACCGAGAGAACTTTGCGTCCCTCCAGTCTCCGGACGACTTCCTCCGGAGATGCGTTGTGCCTCGAAGTGCGGGGATGCGTGATCACAGCAGAGACCATCCGTCTCCCTTCCAAGGCACTTTCGAGATGTCTGCGGGTTATCTCCACTTCGGGAAGCTCGGGCAAAGGGCTCTCCAGGATCGGTCGGTACGGTAACCGCCGCCATGTACTCGCATCCCAAGAGCCCCTCGGGTGTGCTGACCGATTCGATGACAATCCTCGCCCGGTCCTGGCGGAGGCTGACCACTCTGGGCCTTCTGGTCATGGTGCCGATCGGAACCGCCACACTGCTGTTTCTCGAGGCCGTCGCCCCTGATGGCCCTCTGGTCCTCCCCATAGAGCCTCAAGGGCCAGCTCGAGACGGAGGCGAGGTTTTCGGGCGTCTTGCCCTGACCGCGGCCATCGCCCTACTCGCTCATCTCGGGGGATCTCTCTTCGTGCTGAGCGGCACGCATTTGATCGTCGTCTCAGATTCGACTGGTAAGCCGAAATCCTTGGCTGAGGTCATGTCTTCGACCGGCCGGCGTTACCCCGCGGCCCTGGCCGCAACACTCATCGCCTCGGCTCCGGTAGCCGGGTGCATCTTCGCCGGTCTAATGGTGGACAACCCTTTGGTCTCCATTCCCCTGTACGGCGCTGCCGTCTGGCTCGGAGTATCAGCGTCCATGACCATCGCGTCGCTGGTGATCGAAAAGCTGACCCCGGTTGCGGCCGTGAAGAGGAGTTACAGACTGGTGCGCGGGAGGCGAGGACAAACATTCGCCTTCCTCGGAGTCACCGGGGCTCTTGCCGCGGTTGCGATCCTTCTGATCCAGCTTGTGGCCACCCCGTTGGTTGCTCTTGGGTATAGAGATCCTGTCCTGATTGTGACGGCAGTCCTCGGAGTGCTGTTCCAGGGCGTGTTGATCGGATCCCTCGGCGCGCCGATAACCGCCTGGTACCTCGATCTGACAGCGCGGGCACCGCGTCCTTCTAGCGCTGATTCTTGAGGGATTCCAGTGCCCGACCCGCGGCCGCCTGCTCGGCCTCTTTCTTCGAGCTTCCCTCACCCGAGCCGACAACTGTCCCTTCGACGGAAACGGTCGCGGTGAAATGGCGATCGTGGTCCGGCCCCGTACCCACGGTCTCGTAGGCCGGTCTTCGGCCATCACGGGCGAGAACCTCCTGCAGTCGGGTCTTGTAGTCCCTGACCCCAGGCTGTCTTGCACGCTCGGCGACACGCTCCTCCCAGAAGTCGAGGATCATGCGGCGTGCCGCCTCGATCCCGGCATCCAGGTACACCGCGCCGATGATCGCCTCCACCGTGTCGGCGAGTATCGAAGCCTTCTCGCGGCCCCCACTCCGCTCTTCCCCTGGAGCGAGGTCGATGTGCGACCCGACGTCGAGTGATCGTGCGACCTCGGCCAGGGTGGGCCTGCTCACCACCGCGGCTCGCACCTTGGCCATTTGCCCTTCCGCCAGCTGGGGATACTTCTCGTAGAGCAGATCGGTGATGATCAATTGCAGCACCGCATCACCGAGGAATTCCAACCTCTCATTGTCATTCCTCGAAGGGTCGTCTGCGCTCACCGATCGGTGAGTCAGTGCAAGCCGGAGCAACTCGGGGCTCTGAAACCGGTGCCCGACCCTGGCTTCGAGACTCATACGCCGAGTTCGGCGGCGAGTCGCCCCGGGAGACCTCCATCGGCGGCCTCCGATGCCATCACCAGAGCATTGGCGATGCCGGCCCGCGACGACGATCCGTGACAGATGATCACCACCGACTTCACCCCGAGGAGGTGAGCGCCGCCATAGGTCTCATGATCGAGGAGGGCTCTCACGTCGGCAACGGCGTTCAAGGCAATGCTTCGGGCGTCGTCGGGCAGAGCTGCGAGTGAGTCAGCGATGTAACCGGCGACGAGCCGAGCGGTCCCCTCCGTCGTCTTGAGAAAGACGTTCCCGGTGAAGCCGTCGGTGACTATCACATCGGCTTTGTCGTGAGCTATGTCTGTGCCTTCGAGGTTCCCGATGAAATTCAGCGGTGCCGCCTCCAACAAGACGTATGCGGCTTTCTCGAGATCCCGGCCCTTGCCCTTCTCCTCACCTATGGAAAGGAGGCCTACCCTGGGATCGCTGACCGACAGCAGCACCTGCGCGGCCACGGCCCCCATCACCCCGAACTGTGCTAGCTGTTCCGGTTTCACCTCGACGTTGGCTCCGGCGTCGAGCACGAGAGTCGGACTCCCCATGGTTGGGAACACGGTGGCTATCGCAGGACGAGAGAGACCCTTCAGCCGTCCGATGACGATGGCGGCCGCCGCCATGGCCGCACCTGTCGATCCGGCGGACACGAGCCCATCCGCCTCGCCTTTGGACACCATCTGCGCCGCGACGGCGATCGACGATCCAGGCTTGTCCCTGAGGGCGCTCGCCGGATCATCTCCCATGCCGATGACTTCGGGCGCGTTGACGATCTCGGCAGCGATGTCATAGCCGGAGAGCTCGGAGCGGAGAGTCGGCTCGTCGCCAACGAGCACCACGTCGATCCCCCGCCGGAGGGCCTCGACGGCACCGGCAACCGTTTCGGTCGGGGCGTGGTCGCCCCCCATTGCGTCGAGGGCGATGCGGGCCACGGGTCTAGTTGGTCTCTATGACTTCGCGACCGGAGTACGTCCCGCACTCGCGACATGCGCGATGCGGCAGCTTCGGCTTTCCGCATTGCTCGCAGGCAACCGTGGCGGGCGCTGACACCTTCCAGGCTGCCTTGCGCCTCCGGGTGCGTGAGCGCGACATCTTCTTCTTGGGCACCGCCATCGGGCACTCCTTGGCTATGGACTATGAGGGCTCGAAAAGATCCTTGAGGACCGAGAACGGGGAATCCGAGTCGTCCCCGTGCCCGTCACAAGGGTCAGTATTCAAGTCGGTTCCACAGATTGGGCAAAGTCCCTTGCACGCTGTGCGACATACCGGAGCAGGAGGAAGTGCCAGCGCGAGCTCATCCCGCGCCGGGCCCATGATCTCGATCTCGCCGTCCACGATGGCATACCCGTCCTCGTCCGGCACGGGTGAGAAGTGCTGCGAAGCGGAGATGTCGAAGTCGGTTGTCCACCGGGTAAGGCAGCGAACACACGACAGGGACGCCTCGGCGCGTGCCGCGAACCGCGCTAGCACCCCGTCAGCAGTGCCCCGAACTGTTCCCTCGACCAGCACCGGCCCGTCGATCGCGGCATCGTCGAAACGGAGACCCACAGATCCCTCGACGGAGAAGTCCCGCTGCCTGTCGGGATGACCGACGAGGTTGTCGACCTGAATCTTCAAGCCCTCGAATTTCACCCCGTGATTCTGGCCTATAGGGGAACGTCTGGTGGCTTGGGACGGGCCTCGTGGAGCTCTGCGCGCGCAGTCTGGACCTGGGCCATGATCTCCACCAGCAATCCCTCGACACGCTGAAGCTTCCGCTCGATGTCGTCCTCAGTCTCGAGCCGCAAACGCCTCGCCTCGCCTTCGGCCCTTCTGACCAGGATGTTTGCCTCCTCAACGGCCTCGGCAACGATGCTCGAATCGGAGACGAGCTCATCGGCCTGGGTGCGGGCCCGGTCAAGAAGATCCCTCGCCTTCTCGTTGGCCCTGGCCACGAAGGCCTCACGCTCGCGAATCATCCATCGTGCGGCGCGCAGCTCGTCGGGCAGGGTCGCCTTGATCGTCTCCATCATCCCGAGGAACCACTCCCGGTCGATGAGCGCGTTCGACGAGAGCGGCATGGCCTTTGCCTCGTGGAGGTGGACGAGCACGTCGTCCACGAGGTCGATCAAGTCCGCTGTCTCTGCAGCATTGGCGTCGACGACCACGGCGTCCTCGGTCTCGGACCGCACCTGTTCTTCCAGTTCAACGTTCATGTCACTTTCTCCTTGAGTGCCTTCTCCACCGCCTCGGGGACCAACCCGGCCATGGACCCGCCCAGCCTTGCTACCTCTTTGACCAGCGACGACGAAATGAACGAGAACTCGGGCTTGGTCGGCATGAAGAGGGTCTCCATCCCGCTGAGGTGCCGGTTCATCTGCGCCATCTGGTTCTCGTACTCGTAGTCGTCGATCGTCCTCAGGCCCTTCACGACCACATCGGCGCCAATCTCTTCCACGTGGTCAACCAAAAGCCCCGTGAACGTTGTGACTTCGATGGAGTCGCCATGGATCTCGCGCAGCATCTCCGACCGTTCCGCTTGGCTGAACAGGGACTTCTTCGCCGGGTTGTCGATGACGGCGACAACCACTCGATCGAAACGGGCGACCACTCTCTCGATCACATCGACATGGCCGTTCGTCGGCGGATCAAAGCTCCCTGGGCAGATAGCGGTAGTCATCGTTGTGGCGGTACCTGGTCGTCTGTCTTCTCGTACCTGAGAATTCTCGTATCCCCGTATCGCTTATCGGTGGCAACTCGCCAGGTTTTGGGCACATGCGGCAAGTCATCCCCGTGTCTTCTCGACACGACGATCTCACCGTCGGGGACGACAAGTTTGTCCAGCTCGGCCAGGACCCGGCTCATTTCCTCGGCTGGTTGATCCCATGGCGGATCCATGAACACGAGATGAAAGCTCTCCCTGCTGGCCTCGATGAAGTCTTCAACCGTGCCCGCAACGATCGTCCCACCTAGCCCTACCGCCTCCACGTTGGCTTCCAGGGCCGCTAGCGCCTTGCGCCCGCTCTCCACAAACACAACGCTCGACGCGCCCCGCGAGAGTGCTTCGAGGCCAAACGAGCCCGAGCCGGCATACAAGTCGGCCACCGCAGCGTCGACCACCCAACTCCCAATCGTCGAGAACACCGCCTCCCTCACTCTGTCGGTCGCCGGGCGGGTGCCCGCGGTGTCGGGTGCCTTGAGCCTGCGGCCCTTCGCCTCTCCTCCGATGATCCTCATGTCAACTCACGAAGAGCCAGTCGACCTGTTCTCCCAGCATTGCCCGAACCTCCTCGGCCAACTCAGGGTGCTTGCCCAAACCCGGGTCGGCTTCGACCAGGGCGAACGCGTCACGGCGTGCCGCAACCAACAAGTCGAAGTCGGTGAGGATGTCGGCCAGCCGCAAGTCCTTCACGCCCGACTGTCTGGTCCCGAACACGGTCCCCTGCCCTCGAATCCTCAGATCTTCCTCCGCGAGCCGGAAACCGTCCGTCGTCGAGATCATCGCCTCGATCCTCGCTTCGCCCTCGGGTGTGGTCGGGTCAGCGAGCAGGACGCACGCTCCCGGGTGTTCACCCCGCCCCACCCTGCCTCTCAACTGGTGGAGCTGGCTGAGACCAAACCGGTCAGCGTCCTCGATGACCATCACGGTCGCGTTGGGGACATCGATACCGACCTCGATCACGGTCGTCGACACGAGCACATCGATCTCACCCCGGCGAAAGGACGCCATCACCGATTCCTTCTCCGCCGGCCTGAGCTGACCGTGGATCAGCCCGACCTCGAGAGGTGCCAAGACGGAGGCCAAGCGGGCATGCTCCTCGGTAGCCGACGTCGCCTGGATCTTCTCGCTCTCATCGACCAGGGGGCACACCACGAAAGCCTGGCGGCCGGTTCCGACCTGCTCACGGACCAAGTTCCAGGCCTCATCTTCGCCCGATCGCGGGAGGTGGCGGGTAGCGACAGGTAAACGGCCGGGTGGCATCTCGTCGATGATCGAAACATCGAGGTCCCCGTACAAGGTCATCGACAACGTCCTGGGTATGGGCGTCGCGGTCATGATCAGTAGATCGGGCTCGACGTCTTGTGCCTTCTCCTTGAGCTGGACTCGCTGGGCGACTCCGAATCGATGCTGCTCGTCTACGACCGCGATACCCAGCCTCTGGAAGTGGACGCCGTCCTGAATGAGGGCATGGGTTCCCACCACTACGTCGACCCTTCCCGAGGAGATGTCTTCGATCAGATCCTGCCTCGAGATGTCCGGTTGATAGTTGGTGGCGGCGCTCGACCCCGTGAGACGGGCGAGGTGGACCGCGGGGCCCGTCTCGTCGTCGAAGAGGCTGTCCATGCCGAGCCGCTCACCATCACCGGTGAGCCCCGGCGACAGCCCGGCTTCGGCAAGAAGACTGCGAACACCCAGGTAGTGCTGCTCGGCAAGGACCTCTGTCGGGGCCATGATCGCCCCCTGCCACCCTCCCTCGACGCCGGCCAGGAGCGCGGCCACCGCTACCACTGTCTTGCCGGACCCAACCTCGCCTTGAAGCAGGCGGTGCATCGGATGTGGGGCGCCCAGGTCGGCCTCGACCTCTTCGAGCGCACGAAGCTGGGCTCGTGTGAGGTCAAATGGCAAGCCGTGGATGAACGAGTCGACCAGCTCTCCCGTTGGCGTGTGAGTGACACCGGTGGCGTCGAGCATCTGCTTCCGCTTCTGGAGGGCCAGCGCAAGCTCGAGACGGAAGAGCTCGTCGTACACCAGCCTTCTTCGCGCCGGGCCCACCTGATCCATGGTCTCTGGGAAGTGAATGGCTTCGTAGGCATCACTTCTGTCCATGAGCCCGTGTTGTGCCCTGAATTCCTCGGGAACGGTGTCCGGGATCGGAAGGGAGCGCTTCAAGGCGTTGTGGATGGCACGCCTGATGGTTCCGATCTTCAGCTTGGCGACGCGGGAATGGATGGGGACTACACGCCCGGTCAGCAGACCTTCACTGGGAGCGTCGAGGACGTCCACGTCGGGGCTCTTCATTTGGAGCGCTCCGCGGAATGACTCGACGACACCGGAGAGAGCGACTTGTGCCCCCTCGGTCAGCTGCTGGAGCCTGAAGGTCTGGTTGAACCAGACAGCCTTCATCACGGCGCTGTCATCTTTGATCCGGGCTTCGATGATGGCCAGGTTGCGACGGGGGCGTCGCTGGGTCACTGACATCACCTCGCCGATGAGCGTCACCTCGGTACCGATGGGAACCTGGGCGATCGGGGACTTCGATGACCTGTCGATGTATCGCCGAGGCACGTGATGAATCAGATCGGCGACATTGCGTATCCCCAGCTCCGCGAGGGCGGCCGCGCTCTTCTTGCCGATTCCGGTGAGCTCGCTCGTCTCGATGCGGGCGAGCCGTGCCAGGGACGCCATGGCCGCACCGTAACGCTCAGGTGGGACTTCGACGGCCCAGCCGCTAAGATTGCCGACGGTCGATCCGGCCAATTCCAAATGGAGCCCAGGAGTTTCAACATGTCTTATCGCTGTGAGGTCTGCGGGAAGGAGCCCAGCTTCGGGAAGTCCGTCAGCTTCTCCCACAAGCGGGCCAATCGCCGCTGGACGCCGAACATCCAAAAGATCCGGGTCAAGCACGGATCCAACACGCGGCGGGCCCGTGTCTGCACCTCGTGCATCCGTGCCGGCAAGATCGTCAAGGCCTGAGGAGATGGACCAGGGAGTGGTCAAGGCCTACGACCCGGTAACCGGTGCCGGCATCGTCGTACGCGACATCGACCGCAGCGAGGTCTATCTGCGCGCTGGCTCTCTGAAGGGCTCAGTCTTTCGCACGCTGCGACAAGGCCAGCGGATCATCTTCGAGACCGTGACCGAAGATGACCGTGACTTCGTTTCCGAGATTCGCCTCGGCCAGGACGGCTATTAACGCACCCCTTCCTGATCCACTAAGGTCGCTCGCCCTAGGAGCGATAGGAGGCTCAACTTGGTCCAGGCTTATGTCCTGATCCAGACGGAGGTCGGAAAGGCCGCCGTTGTTGCAGAGGAAGTTCGAATGATACCCGGGGTTGAATCCGCCGACGATGTCACCGGCCCATATGACGTGATCGTCAAGGCGAACAGCGACGACGTCGATTCTCTCGGCAAGCTCGTCGTTGCCAAGATCCAGGCGATCGACGGGATAACCCGCACCCTTACCTGCCCGGTAGTTCACCTCTAAGCCGCAGGCGCTGGAGCCGGGATCGCCTTCAACCCAACTTGGAGGCGATGGTCCCGGCGCTGCGCAACGCGGTTCCGTCGCTTCCTGCAACCGAAAAGACTCGCGTCGGGCCCTGCATCGCCTCGCTCACCATGTCTGAGAAGAGTTCCGGGCGATCCCTCGGCGGGTCTATCCAGAGATAGGCGGCCATCGACCCCGGGA
>JAWWBL010000012.1:0-28417 GCA_033720975.1 Acidimicrobiia bacterium
CTTCCGAGAGATCAACACCCGAGGCTTCCATCGATCCAGCTCGATCGAACCAGTCGCTGAGGAATCGCATGACCTCCTCCGACAGCTCGGCGCGAGTGGCCCGATCGGGCTCGAGGGGGCTCGTCATGGACGACAAGGTAATCCATCCTTCGACGCTCTACGATTTGCGCCCATGAGTGTCGAATTCGATCGTCTCCGTCTGCTCTGGCCCGACCACCTCGGCCTGGCCAGGGGAAAGTACCTCACCCCGGACAAGGCGGAGGAGGGCACAGCTCATTGCATCAGCCTGTTCACGCTTGGTTTCAACCGGGAGATGTACGACCACAAGCACGGCTACATGATGAAGGGGTTGCCCGATTGCGACGCAGTCTTCGACTCTTCGGAGATTCGAACGGGATGGCAGGAAGGCACTCCAGTTGTCATACCCGACATCACCCGAGGAGGGAAGCCCGTCCCGACCGCGCCCCGCAATGTTCTCAAAGACGCAGTGGCCCGCTGGCAGGCGCAGGGCCTGACTCCCATGGTCGGCATCGAGTTGGAGGCCTACCTGCTTCAACCTGATGGCAGTGGGGCATGGGAGCCAATCGACACACCCGGCGCCTTTGTCTATGGCACGGGTATGTCGGTCGATCCGAGCGGGACGATCGACGAAATCATGAGCGTGGCGCGCGAGGCGGGAATACCTCTCGAATCGGTGAACAGCGAGTACGACAACGGCCAGTTCGAGCTGACCCTGGCGTACAAGGACGCTCTCGGCGCAGCTGACGATGCGTTCCTGTTCAAGGTGATGGCCAAGGAGATAGCTGCCCAGCGGGGGATGCTGCTCACTTTCCTCGGCAAGCCGATCAGCGACCGTGGCGGTTCCGGGCTCCATGTCAATCTCTCGTTGAGGGACGAGGACGGCAACAACGTCCTCTATGACGAGGGGGCCGATGACGGGTTGAGCGAGACGGCCAGGCTTTTGATCGCGGGCATGCTCCATCACCACGAAGGAATGAGCGCCCTCCTCGCGCCGACCGTGAACTCATACAAGCGCCTGCAGCCGGGCTCCCTGTGTGGCTATTGGGCCAATTGGGGATATGACCACCGTGGAGTCACCGTACGGGTGCCGCCCGCGCGCGGTGCGGGGACCAGGCTCGAACATCGCATGGGTGACGGCTCGGTCACCCCACATCAGGCGATAGCCGCGGTCCTCAGTGCCGGGCTCCTCGGTTATGAGAAGGGGTACGAGCTGCCTCCCGTGGAGACACTGGACTGTCTCGAGAACGCGTCCACCGACGTGGTGGTCCCTCCTTCGCTGAAGGCCGCACTCGACGCTCTCGAAGCAGACACAGATCTCATAGAGGTGTTCGGGCCCGCCTACGTCGAAGGCTTCGTCACCGTGAAGCGAGCCGAGTGGGACCGGTACAAGACCTGGACCACCGACTGGGAGCTCTCCGAGTACCTGCCCTTCCTGTGATGGAGGGCTTTCTCTTCCCCAAGACTCCTAGCGGGAGGTCTTCTCTCATTCCGGAGCCCCCATGGCACTACTCGGGGGAAATGATCACCGTCGAGTATCGCACCGACCCCGATCGGGTCGCCGAGCTCCTGCCCGAAGGGGCCACGGTCACCGACGATGACCCCGGAGCGGTCGCCTTGATCTGGGCGGACTGGCAGAGCGCCGGAGACACCCTCGAGGAGACGCTCGATCCGGTCCGAAGCCAGTACAAAGAGTGCTTCTCGGTCATTCGGTGTGAATGGGCCGACGAGACCTGGTCCCGCAGCCCTTTCATATGGGTGGACAAGGACTTCGCCCTGGTGCGGGGATACCACCAGGGCTATCCCAAGAAGCTGGGCGACATCTGGATGACCCGACCCATCACCGTCGGCAAGGCCGGGCCTCGCCTGGAGCCCGGGGGACGATTCGGGGCGACCCTGACCGTCGCCGGGCGTCAGATCGCGCGGGCGACCGTGACCTTGACGGGCCCGGCCGACTCGCCCGGGTTCGTCAACGGGCACCCCATGCTCCACAACAGGCACTGGCCGGCCATCGAGTCCGACGGCTCATCGTCAATGGACGAACTGGTCACGATGAAGGGCTACGACGGCGAGATAGCCGACGTCTGGGCCGGTGACGCCACCCTGGAGCTCTTCGAGGCGCCCAGCGAGGAGCTGTACCTTCTCGAGCCCGAGGAGATCCTCGGTGGCTATTACCACCGCGTCGGGGTTTCCTGGCGCGGAGGGACCACGCTCAGAACCGGATGAGCCTCAGCTGACGCTTCCTTCGCTGATCTGCAGCGTCTGCAGGTCGGAGTGGAAATCGAGCGCATAGTCGCCACCCTCGCGGCCGATCCCGGAGATCTTGCATCCTCCGAACGGCGCGGTGAGGTCACGCACCAGGAAGGTGTTCACCCACACCGTGCCGGCTCTGATGGCGCCGCCGACTCTGTGAGCACGCTCCTCTGAGCCGGTGTAGACGATCCCTGACAGCCCGTACTCGGTTGAGTTTGCCAGAGTGATGGCCTCGGATTCGTCGGCGAAGGTCTGGAAGGTGAGGACGGGACCGAAGACCTCCCGTTGGACCACCTCAGATGTGTTGTCCCTGGGAGCGATCAGGGTGGGCTCGTACCAGAGCCCGTCCTCCTTCCACTTCTCGCCACCTCGCAATATCTCGTCACCGGCGTCCCGAGCCCGCCGCACGAAACCGTCCACCCGCGCCAGGTGCTCGGGGTGAATCAAGGGGGAGACCGTGGTGTTGGGGTTTCGGCTGTCTCCGAGGACATGCGCCTCGCTGTGCTTGTTGAACAGCTCGAGGAACTCCTCGGCGACCAACTCCTCCACCAATAACCGGGTCCCGGCAAGACAGACCTGGCCGGCGTCGTCGAACTGGCCGGCTGCCTTCTTTGCGGCGGCGTCGAGGTCGGCGTCGGCAAAGACGACGAGAGGCCCTTTGCCCCCCAGCTCGGCGGTGAAAGGGACGATGTTTCGGGCCGCGGCGACCCCAATGTGGCGAGCGGTCTCGGGTGACCCGGTGAACGAGATGCGACGCACCCGTCGGTCAGAGACGAGAGCCGCGCCGACTTCGTCTCCGATGCCCTGAACGACGTTGAGGACCCCGGGTGGAAAATCGGCCTCCTCTGCCAGGTCGGCGAGTAGCGAGGCGGACAGCGGCGACCATTCCGCAGGCTTCAGGATCACCGTGTTTCCCGCGGCGAGCGCCGGGGCGATCTTCCATGTCGAGAGGATCCAGGGCGCGTTCCATGGAGTGATGATCACGGCGGGCCCTGCAGGCATCCGGCGAACCTGGTTCTCCGTTCCCTTCGACGACCACTTCCGCCCCTCATAACCCGATGCGAGGTCGGCGTAATTGCGGAAGTTCTCCGCTCCCCGGTGGATGACTCGAGCCAGGAGGCTCTCGAGCAGCATCGCCATGTCCACGCATTCGACGATTGCCAGGTCTTCGATGTTGTCATCGATCAGGTCGGCCAGTCTGTGGAGGTAATCGCCTCGCTGACCGGATGTCAGCGACGACCACATGTCGAATGCTTCCGAAGCTGCCGTGACCGCGGCGTCGGCGGTCATCGCATCCCCCCTCGCGACATCTGCGAGTTTCCAATCCCAGTCCAGGGGCGAGCGAGACTCGAAGGTGTTCTCGGAGCTGACGCGTCGTCCCCCGATGTAATGATCGGGTGATACCGCGACGTCCGAGATCTCGACTCGAGTTGAGGGCAATTGGTCTCCGAATCCTGGTTAGCAGGAAAGGATAAACTCCGCATGCCCTTGCCCAGCCGAGATGCCCCGCCCTCTAAGTGATCACGATCCCGATGTGGTGCTCGAAGCCGAGCGCGACATCAGGGAACGCCTCGCCGACAGGTCGCTCGATTTCGAGGCGCTTCTCGCAGTGTCCAACATCTACCGCGCCGCTAATGCGGTCAGAAACCGCATGGAACGCGAGGTCCTTGGGCCTGCCGGTCTCAGCTGGGGCGGGTTCACCATCCTCTTCGTGCTCTGGGTCTGGGGCGACCAGTCGACAGGCGAGCTGGCAGAGGCTTGCGGATTGGCCAAGGGGACCCTTTCGGGCATGCTCAACACTCTCGAACGCGCCGACCTGGTCTCACGCTCCCCACACCCTGCAGACGGCCGCCGGGTGGTCGTCCATCTCGCGGCCGAGGGCCAGGACAGGATCGAGTCTGTGTTCCCGGAGTTCAACCGTCACGAGGCGATGTTCACTGCCGGGTTGGAGCCGGGCGAGAGGCGTGAGTTGGCACGTCTGCTCCGGTCTGTGACCGCAACGGTCACCGATGCCTCACTCGTGCCGGAGAGCGACCGCTGACTACCATGTCGTTCGCTGCCTAACGATCTTCCAGGAGATGTGCAATGGGTGAAATAGTCGGTGCCGGCCTGATCAGCCATGCCCCAACCATCATGTTCGACGAGGAGGGACGGCGCGCCCTCAACGACGGGAAGGAGATCAGCCTCGTCCCCGGTTTGATCCGGCTTCGTCAAGAGGTCTTGGACCAACTCGACGTCGACACCATCGTCATCATCGACTCGCACTGGTTCACGACTGTCGAGCACGTCCTCTCCGCCCACGCTCGCCGCGAGGGGCGGATGACGTCTTCGGAGCTCCCCCGGGGGATGGCCGGCATCCCATACGACTACACCGGTGATCCCGAGCTGGCACGGTTGGCGGCTGCGTTAGGGGACGAGCTGGGCACCCCGACCCACGCCACTGACGATCCCTACCTTCCCGTGTATTACGCGACGGTCAACCTCGTTCATTATCTCCGCAAGGATGAGAACGTGCTCTCGGTTTCGGTAGTACAGACCGGCGAGCCTGACGATTTCCTGACGATGGGTGAAGCGATCGGAGAGGCTGTGAGCCGGCTCGACCGTCGAGTGGTTGTCCTCGCTTCGGGAGGCATGAGCCACACCTTCTGGCCGCTCAAGCAAATCCCCAAGCACGAGGCCTCGGACCCCGTCCACATCATCACACCCGAGGCCCGCGAGGCCGACGAGATGCGTCTCCGCTGGATGGAGGCGGGTGATCACCGCAGGATCGTCGACTCGATGCCCGAGTACCTCGCCGTGGCACCGGAGGGAGACTTCGGCCACTACCTGATGATGCTGGGCTCGATCGGTGGCGTCGACTGCACCGCCAAGGGCGAGATGTTCTCGGACTATGAGAACGCGACAGGCACGGGCCAGGTCCACGTCTGGTTCGACCAGCCAGAGGGCGGTTGGACGGGCTAACCAGTAAAGCCGCCGGCCTCGTGGCACAATCACCTCGTGGTCACCGTCAGGACAGCCCCAGGGCTAGTCGAGGGTCTGGTTGACCTCGCCGACGCACTCGAGTCCCTCGATCTCGAAGTCGTTTCCGGTGTAGAGCCCGGCTCATCGCAGCTGCGCGACCATCTGGCCAGGACGATCAGGTCCTTCCTATTGCCGCGCCTCGAGAACCCCGATGCCCCCTTCTGCGTCGTGGTAGCCGGCCCGACCGGCTCCGGGAAGTCGACACTCGTCAACTCGCTTTCAGGTGTGGAGGTTTCGGAAACAGGGGCGATCCGCCCGACGACGAAGGACCCTGTGGTGTTGGCGTCGCCGCATTCCGGAGAGGACTACAGCCTGCTCGCCGGAGTGGCCTGTCAGGTCATAGAAGACGATTCGGTCGAGCTCGGGCAGATGACTCTCGTAGACACGCCCGACATCGACTCCACCGAGGTGGAGCACCGGGAGTCAGCCGAGTGCCTGATAGACAGTGCCGATGTCGTGATCCTCGTCACATCGGCTATGCGATACGCCGACGAGGTCCCATGGGAGATCCTTCGCCGGACTTGGCGCCGGGGCACACCCGTTGCCCACGTGCTGAACCGCGTCACGCCTGAGGCGACGGGGGCGTTGGTGGATCTCAAAGCGCGGCTACGAGCGAGCGGCGTCGGCGGGGAGGTGTTCCGCGTGCCCGAGTACCACCTGGTGAGGGGTCAGCAGTCCCTTCCGCCAGGATCGGTGAGGCGGCTGGCGTCCTGGCTCGAGGCGCGGGCTGGCGATGTCTCGACCCGAAGGCGGACATTGCACGCGGCAATGGAGGCGACGGTCGCCGGGTCTCGCGACCTGGCAGAGATGATCGACAGAGTCAGCGCATGGGTGGGCGATCTCGAGAAGGAGCTTTCCGACGAGTTCACCGATGCAGTCGAACGGCTCGATCTGGCCGGCCTCGGCGTCACCGAGGGCATCGACGCCCCGCCGGTGAGAGCTCGCAGACAGCGACGTTGGCTCAGGAAGAATCGCCTCGACGAGCCGGCTACCGCGCGACGACTGGGCGATGTCGGGAGAAGACTCACCGCCGCCATCGAGGACGATCTCGGGTCGCTCACGCTCAGGCCCGGCGATCTTTCGGTTCAGGTGCAGGATGTTGGCCGGCCCCTTAGACCGGAAGCCCTGCGGCGTGGCATCGAGGCCGCCATCAAGGGTTGGTTCGACTATGTGAGGCGCATGACCGAGCTCCAGGACACCTCATATCAGGGCTTGGGCGCCGTCGCTCTGGTGGAGTGCGCACTCGATGGTCATGCAACCGCCCTGGCAAGGGCCCTGTTTGGTGACTCGGTCGACACGCTCGTCGGGCGGGGGCGTCGTGAGTTGAACAAGCGCCTCGAGTCGTTATACGAGGCTGCTGCCCGCCGCACCATCTCACAGATCGCTCATCTGGCGGTGGACTCGGAGTCGGCCAGGTCCCTGCGACGAGCCGCAGAGAGGGTGTCGAGGCTCAGCCAAGCCGATGCGTGAGGAGATTCTCGGTCTGCTCGACAAGGCGGACATGGCAATTGCCTCTTGCGTGGGTGTCGTCGGGGACGATGCATTGGCCCCGGTCGCGGAGATTGTCGCCAACGCCCGGGTGAGACTCTCATATCCAGACGAAGTGCTGGTCATGGCAGCCGCGGGAGGAACCGGGTCGGGCAAGTCGAGCATCGCCAACGCCCTCACCGGCGACGAGATCGCCCGTGTTGGAGGGCTTCGGCCCACCACTGTCGCTCCGCTTGCCATCGTCCCGGCGCGGTTCATGTCGCGCATGGCGGGCTATCTGGACTCCATAGGTGTCCGCCATGTCGAGCCTCACGACCGGTCCGACTGGCTCTGTGTGATCGACATGCCCGACACCGACTCGGTCGAACTCGAGCATCGTCACCAGGTCGACAACCTTCTACCCCACCTCGATGTCGTGGTATGGATCCTCGACCCTGAGAAGTACAGAGACGCGTCTCTCCACCATCGTTACATCGCTCCGCTCGCCGCCTATGCCTCTCAATTCGTCTTCGCCCTCAACCATGCGGACCGCCTTGCCGCTGACGATTTAGAGGACGTCGTAGTCGATCTGCAGGCCGCTCTTCTCGAGGACGGTATAGAGGCCGGCACCGTCTTCGTTACCTCCGCCAACCCGCCGTCGGGCCCGTTGCTCGGTGTCGACGCGCTCAGCGACCACCTAAAGACTCTCGCGGCAACACGTACCGGCCTGTATGACAAGCTGCTGGTCGATATGGAGCAGGCCGCCGTTGCGCTCATCGGGGAGACTGGAGGCACCGGGCTCGATTACAGGTCACGCTCCAAGGCTGTCATGGACTCAGCCTCGAAACTCATTGCCTCGGGCCTGACCGGCAGGGCGGTAGACGCGCTCAAAGGCTTTGCGGAAGGTCTGGCTGACGCGGCCGGAGGGGTGACGAAACGCGCCATCCTCGACCTTCAGGCGTCCTACCCGGGGGTGGTTCAGGAGATCCACGAGCGTGTCAGCAGGATCCGGCCCGCCGAGGAGAGGTGGAAGATCCGATGGAGTCCGCCTCCCCCCGACACCTCAGAAGGGAAGAGGATCACAGAAGCCCTCGACCTGCTCGTCGACTCGATTGGCAAGCCGCTCGCCGAGCTTCTGAGACAGCGCGCAGTCTGCAACGCGGCGTTGGTGGACCTGTCGGTCTCCATCGAGTCTCTCAAAGCCCGTTCTCGCATGTAACCTCGCCGCCCCATGGACCTAGGCGTGAGCCCACTCGTGGAGAACCTGATCCGCACGGGCATCATCCTCGTAGTGGCGGCGCTCGCATATTTGCTCGCCATGAGAGTTGGTCGCCGCGTCGTCACACGAAAGGTCGAGAGCGGAGACGATGGCGGTGCAAGAGCGGAGACTCTCTGGACGATGGGCCGACGCGTCATTGCGATCGTGATCGTCGCAACGACCGTTCTTCTCGTCATCGTGACCTGGGGTTTCAGCCTCGCCCCTTTCCTCGCAGTCGGGACCGTTCTAGCCGCAGCTATCGGGTTTGGCGCCCAGGACCTGGTCAAAGACGTGATCGCCGGCTTCTTCATCCTGATGGAAGACCAATTCCATGTCGGTGACTCCGTTCGCATCGCAGACACCACCGGGACTGTGGAAGACATCCAGCTCCGCGTGACCGTCCTTCGCGATTTCGAAGGAAACGTCCACTTCGTGCCCAATGGCCAGATTTCCGTCACGTCCAACTTCACGTCGGAGTACGCGCAGCCTGTGATCGACATAAGCGTGGACTACGGCGTCGACTTGGATCAGGCGCTCGACATTCTCGGAGATGAGCTGACCAAGCTCGCAACCGACCCCGAATGGGCACCGCGCATACACGGAGAGCCCGAGGTGCTTGGCGTCAATGCCCTCGAGGACTCGGGGGTTCAGCTGCGGGGACGATTGACAACGCTTGCCGACGAGCGTTGGTCGGTGAGACGCGAGGCTTACCGCCGGATAAAGAACCGATTCGAGGCGGAAGGGATCCCGATTCCCTTTCCTCAGCTCACCATTCACAAGGGGGACTAGGACCCCAGTACTCGGAGCGCGTCCTCTTCCCAACGAAGGCTGGCTCGGTCGGTCATCCCGAGCCCTTCTCCGTCCGCCTGGGCTGCGACCGCAGGATCGGCAACAACCTCTATCTGCGAAACGTCGCTCCAGACCTGTAGCCCCTTGACGCCGGACAGCTCTCTTCGGGTGAACACGTCGAATGCGATCTGGGGTATTCGGCTTCGGCGCAGCTTCTCGACTACCAGTGCGGTCATCGGATTGGGGCGCGCCTTCGACAACCGAAGCCGCAAAGCACCGAAGTAGGTGTAGATGCTCCGGAACTGGAGAAGCACGGCCGCGGCGTCGGCACGACGGTCTCCTGCCGTCACTTCTATGTGGGCAGCGGTCCCAGGGAACGACCCGAGAGCCACTGAGAAGGCCGTGGTCGCATAGTGGAGCGACCCAAACCGGTACTTTCGAAAAGGGTCCTCGTCCGCCTTGGCGACCACGACAGCGTCGAGACCGAAGCCCGCCGAGAAGATCGCATGGTGGGTCGTCTCGATCGTCTCCCTACCCAGCGTCATCCGAAGGGCGCCTACAGATCGCACCCGGCTCTTTCCGACGATGAAACGCGCCGCGCGGACGGGCCGTCCAGGTATGCCGAGAAGGCGAGCCACCACGTTGGTGGTCCCCGTCGGGATGATCCCCAACGCTGTGTCGGACCCGATCAGTGGCTGGGCGACATGGTGGACCATCCCGTCCCCACCCATAGCCACCACTATCCCTGCGCCGTCGGCGACCGCAGACCGGGCCGCCTCTGTCGTCTCCTCAGGCGAAGCCGGCCAGATTGCCTCCACGTCGCCGACTTTCGAAAGGGCGCTCATGACGGCCCGATGGTCCCCTCCGGTGAATTGTGAAGCCATCGGGTTTGCGATGACCGCTATTTCCATGAGACGGAAAGGGTACAGGTAGCCTCTCCGGCGATGAGCGAATCACCCCTGTACTCCCTGGTCGCAGGTGAGGGCGATGGTTTCATGCTCGGGCTCGCCGCCGGCGACACGGCCGGCGGAGCCTGGGACCTCGGATACTCCTACATCACAGAGCAAGCGACCGTCATCTCCTACCAGCTGATCGAGGAGAGGGCTCTGGACCGAACCGGCTTGGTGCGCTCCCTCCGTGAGCTGGACGGCGGAGAGGATGGCGAGCAGGTGTATCGCGCCGAGAGCCCTCACTTTCGGACATGGCTGGATCGTGCGGCCGCAGGCTCGATCGTGCCGGAGCAAGAGCCGTCGGCGGACGCCTTTGCCCGTGCCGCTCCCGTGGGCGTGGCCTTCCGAAGAGATCCCGATCAGCTGCTCGATCAGGCCATCTCCCTCGGAACCATGTTCCACGAGGATGCGGCGACGGTTTACTCGGGGATCGTCGCCGCGGCGGCCGTGGCAGCCTCCTGCTTTGCCCAATCGGGCGTCGACCTCATCCGCGCGGTCGAAGAGGCGGTGGCCCCGGCCCCTGACAGGCTTGGTGGGCTCGGGGGAGCGAACCGGCTCACCCAGTCGGACGCGATGTTCGGCCGGTTGGCTGACGCCGTCGGTGTCGTGGAGGGCAGTGAGGCCCTGGAGGTCGTGGGAGGGGACGCAGGTTACCCCCTTCAGCTTGCCCTCGCCGGTTTGCTGTTAGCTGCCCCCGTGATGGAGATATATCACACGCCGGTGGAGCAGGCAGCCCGGGTGGGGGGCAGCCAGTTGGGTGCGTTCGTCGGGGCGATGATCGGATCGAGGATTGGGATCCGGGCGTGGCCGTGGGCTTTCGCCAATGACACGTGGTTCGCCGAGATCGGGCGCAGGCTGGTGCGCGGGCCCGACGAGACAGGTGACTTGCCTATCCCCTATGCGGTCGAGCAGCACCTCATGTCGGGCTCGGCTCAGGGCTTTCACTGACAACGAGACGGTCATCAGATCCCCAGGCACGGGGACTGTCGTCCACTTCGCGCAGCACCCACCAAGAGACCGCGATGAATACGGCGAGCGCTCCCACGGCGAATGTGCGGCTGAGACCGGCAATATCGACGATGAACCACCAGGTGATAGGGCCGAAGATGGTGGCGAACCGAGCCACTGTTGCGTAGAGGCCGTAGAACTCTCCCAGGTAACGCGGAGGCGAGATCCTTGTCATCACCACCCGATCGGCGGCCCACGTGGCACCAAGGGCCATGCCACCGATCGGGCCGATGACCCACACGAGCCACGTGACCGAGGTGAGGGCGGAGGCGATACCCGAGCTCAAGGCGAGGACCCAGGCGACCAGGACACCGCGCAGCACCCTCAACGGGCCGAACCTCTCCACGTATCGCCCTGCGACGAGCCCACCCACGATCGCGGAGGCGATCGCGGTGACCAGCAGCCCTTCGAACAACACCCGATCGAGCCCAAGCTCGTCGATGACGAAGAACGCGAGGTAACCGGTGATGAGCGTGTTGATGGCGTCGGTGTAGAGGAAGCGGCCTACCAGGAATCGCGTCACGCCGCGATAAGAACGCGCCAGTCGCCAAGAGTCGACGATCCTCCGGATCAAGTCGCCGATGCCCGGCGCCGGGCCGGAAACCGGTCTTTCTTGCTCGCGAATGAAGAAGAACGAGGGCAGGGCGAACAGGAGGAAGCCGGCCGCAATCGCCCGAAAGGTGCCCTCATACCCCCAATCCAGGACCGAAAGCGTCACGGCCCCGATTCCGACGGCGATGAACGACCCCAAATACCCCACTCCCACCCCCAGGCCAGACACCCAGCCCCGGTTCCCGGGCGTGCTCACGTCGACGAGGAGCGCGTCGTAGACGACTGATCCCGTGTTGACCGCGATAATGGCGACCCAGAGCAGTGCCAGGCTCAGCGCGAGGGGCCCCGTCGCCAGCAACGCCGTCGCCGTGACCGCGATGAGCGTGGTAGCCATCAGAGTGGGCACTCTTTTGCCACTGACGTCCGATCGGGCTCCGGCCCACGGCGCCACGAATATCACGACCGCCGCCGCGCCCACCACGACAAGGGTCAGCTCGGTCTCGCTGCGCCCGATGGACAGCAGGTACTCGGCGAAGAACACACCCAGCACACCCAGGGCGAAGATGGTGTTGGCGAGGTCGTACACGACCCATGAGACAACCGATCGGCGGTCCGGGCCGGTGGCCACTAGAACGTTACGGCGACCGAGATCAGCTCCTCCCGACCGAGCAGGCCGGCGGCAGCCTGGAGCGCATGTGAGGCCTCCGAAAGCGGGAACTGGTGTGAGACCAAGTCATCGATACGCGGATCGGAGTCGATCTGGTTCGTAGCCCATTGATAGCCGATGTTGGTGGCGCCCATCGCTCCTCTGACCACTAGCTGCTTGGCGACGATCACGTCGGATAGGAAGTGGAGCGCTCGGTTGCCCTTCGTCGAGGCGAGAACCACTCTGCCACCACTCCGCACCAGGTCGAGGGCAGTGAAGAATGCCTCCGGGTCATTGGAGGTCACGTCTAGGACGATGTCCGGGCGCCGACCCAGGGCGCTGGCGATCTCGCCGGCCAGGTCGGTCTCTTCGACGTCGATGGCCAGGTCGGCGCCCAAGAGCCGTGCCAGCTCGAGCCGATCCTGATCGTGGCTCAAGCCGGTGATGCCGACCCATCCTGCCCCGGCTGCCTTGGCGGCGATGAGACAGGCCAGGCCGCGCGGCCCCGGCCCGAGGATCAGCACATCCTCGCCCGGCTTGAGGTCGGGCAACTCGACCGCCCACGTGTGCCCGGTGGCGAGGGGATGGACGAAGGTGGCCACCTCGGCGGGCACGTCATCGGTCACGGGATGCACAACCGCATTGGGATCGAGGTAGAGGAACTCGGCCAGGCCACCCCAGAGGCCGGGTGGCTCGAGCGAGGCAATCAGCCCGTAGGAGTTCGACGGCTTGCGGCTGACACAGGTCGCCAGGTTTTGTGCACACCGTCGACAGCGACCACAGCGGATTCGAGGCTCGACGACTACGCGGGTGCCCAGTGGATAGGGCACGGTCGGCCCCTGCGAGGCGATCCGACCGACGACCTCGCTTCCCGGTATCAGGGGATAGACGACTTCTCTGGCATCCCCGTTCCACACCTGGACATCCGAGCCGGAAATCCCGGTCGCTTCGACTGCGAGCCAGCCACCACTCCCTCCATCAGCGACCGGCACTTCTGTGAGCGAGAAATGCTTGGGCTCGGTGAGCATCATTGCCCTGGCGCGGGTCCCGGCATCCATCGCCGAGCGAGTGTAGAACGCGCCTAGAGACTCCCAAACATCCCGGCGATCCGGCCCAGTCCGGTCTTGATGTCCTCGTCGCCGGTCGCATACGAGAGCCTGATGAAGCCGGGCGCGCCGAATGAGTCACCGGGGATGACTGCCGCCCCCGCGTCTTCGAGAATCGCTTCGGAGAGCTCGACGGCGTCGGCGAAGCGGGAGCCGAGCAGCCCGGTGACGTCGGGGAACACATAGAAGGCGCCCTCCGGCTCGATGCAGGAGATCCCCTCGATGCCCGACACCAGATCGAACATGAGCTTGCGTCTCCGGTCGAAAGCCGCTCGCATCTGCTCGACCGTTTCCTGGGGGCCGGTGACAGCGGCCAATGCCGCCGCCTGGGCGATGTTGTTGACGTTGGAGGTGGCGTGTGACTGAAGGCGGACTCCGGCGTCGACGACGTCCCTGGGCCCGACCATCCACCCCACGCGCCAGCCGGTCATGGCATAAGACTTGGCCACGCCGTTGATCAGGATCCAGGTCTCGAGCCCCGGCGAAGCTGCAGCTATCGATGGCGCTATGCCAGTCGGATACACCAGCCGCTGGTAGATCTCGTCGGCGACCACCCACACCCGATTGGAGATTGCCCACTCGCCAATCGTCTTCAGCTCCTCCTCCCGATAGAAGGCTCCTGTCGGGTTGGATGGTGAGACCAGCACCAGTGCGCGGGTCCGCTCGGTGACGGCTGCCTCCAGGTCCTCGACAGTCACCTTGAATGACGTGGCGGGTGTCGTCTTCACGAGGACCGGATTCCCTCCGGCCAGCTTCACCGACGCCGGATAGGTCACCCAATACGGTGCGGGGAGGAGGACCTCGTCTCCGGGGTCGAGTATCGCCGCAAAGGTGTTGAAGACGGCCTGCTTTGCGCCGTTGGTGATGGCCACCTCGGCTGCGCCGACCTCCACCTCTGAGTGTCGTCTCGTGTATTCGGCTACCGCCTCCCTCAACTCCGGGTGGCCGGCCGCGGCTGTGTAATGGTGATGGACCGGGTCGCGGGCGGCGCGGGTGGCAGCGGCGACGATGTGCTCGGGGGTCGGGAAATCGGGCTCGCCGGCTGCAAAGGAGATGACGTCTCTGCCCTCGGCAACCAGCTCACGGGCCCTGGTGTTGGTTGCCATGGTCGCTGAACCGGGCAACTCGGCGAGTCTTTGGGAAACCCTTCTCACCCGAGCCAGGTTAAAGCACCGCGCGCGTCTGCCTCAGGCTCCGGGTACCGCCAATGGTCGACGACGCGGCCATGACGATCGAGGAGCATCACGATGTCTCCGTCGTTGTTCCATACCGGCGAGTCTCCCGGATCCCAGCCCCGATCGGCGCTGGTAACCGTGATGCTCGCTCCTGCATCGAGGATCGACCCGCCCTGGAAGGTGAATCGGTGCCTGGAGGATTCGTCTCGCAAGACCCAGCCGCCGATGTTCACTTTCACACCACTCGGGTTGTGCAGCGTCACTGTCTCGGCCCCCAGGTTCTCCTCATCGCGCCCCGGCGGGTCCACAGTCGCATCGCTGATGACGATTTGCGGCAGCGGCCCGGACGAGCAGGAGCCCGGGGCCCACAAACCCAGTTTCGCAGTGGCGGCATCGCGTTCGGCTTCGAGAAATTCGGCGCTGCTCGGGGTCGTGACGATGGCCAGCCCGAGGCGAACCATCTCGAGGTTGATGTTGCGCCCACTCTCACTGACGAACGCAAGGGTGCGCTCGAACTGGTCGGTGCCCAATACCTCGAGGCGGACGGCGCGGTCCTCCACGGCTCCTTTCAGCTCGTCGGTGGCTTCGTCCCCGGAGCACTCGTCGCCCTCGGGTGCGTTGATCCCAGCGAGCCGCACATCGATCTCGCCTTCCCCCGTAGCGACGACGATGGTGTCGCCATCGAGGACTCGGGTCACCTTCGCGTCTACCAGCGCTGCTGTCGTCGATGTCTCGGAAGGAGCAGCGACGCAAGCCGTTAGAGCCAGGATGGATGCCCAAAGGGCGCGGCTCAGCCTTGCTCCCGGAGGGCGCGCAACTCCTCTTTCTCAGCCTTTCGCCTGCGACGGCGTCGTCTGGCTATGGCGCCTATGGATTGGGTGAGGATCACCGAGGCGAACACTGCCACGGCGACGGCTATCGAAAGCGGGAACTCCCCGGACCAGCCTAGAAAGCGGATGAACACCGGGTGGCTGTTCTGCACGGCGAACACGATCACCCCGGCAAGGAGGATCGACCCGAACAGGAATCCCCAAGGTATCCCCTCCCTGTCGCGGGCCGCCGGTGGCGGGCCAGGGGCTTCTTCGGCGGGTGGCTGAGACTCGGGCTCGACTGGCTCCATCGGGTCCGTCATAGCCGCGACCTTAGAGGGCCGCGATGTCCCACGCTTCCCTCGAGCGCCTGCCTTCCTCGACGTCGACACGCGACAGCAAGACCAGCCCGATGGTGAAGAAGGCCACGACGGACAGGATCGCCGGGCGGCCCGAGCCGGTTGCGTTGCTAACCAGGGCGAATACGAGGGGGCCCCATATGGCGGAGAACTTGGAGAAGACCGAGTAGAAACCGTAGAACTCCGCCGACGCTTCCTCGGGGATCATCGTGCCGTAGAGGCTCCGAGACAGCGCTTGCACGCCGCCGAGCACGAACCCCACTCCCACCGCGAGCCCGTAGAGCGGGAGGGCGTTCCCTTCGGGCAGGAAATAGGCGGCTACGGCGATTCCGATCCAGATGACAAGCGAGATCATGATGGCCGCCTTGGTCCCAATCCGCCCGGCCAGCGCTCCAAACGCAAGCGCCCCGCCAAAGGCAACGAATTGGACAATGAGGAAGGTGATGATTATCTCCTGGGCCTCGAGGCCCAGGGTCTCCTCCGCGTACGCACCGGAGACTCCGATGACCGTCTGGGTCGCGTCGTTGTAAAAGAGGTAAGCGACGACGAAGAGCATGAGCTGGCGGAAGCCGAGCAGCTTCCGAGCTGTGGCAATGGTGCGATGGAAGCCAACCCGCCAATAAGCCACCCAGCGTGGCCTGCCTCTTTCGGCCGGCGGCAGCTCCGCCGTCTCCGTCTCTTCTGGGAGCCGTCGAAGGGCTACTCCCGTGAAGGCGAGCCACCAAACCCCGGCTCCGGCGATCCCGATCCGAGACGCCGTGGCGACATCGAAACCCAAGACGGCCTGGTCGGCGAGGATGATGACTCCCAGCGCCACCAGAACGTAGAGCCCGCCACCCACGTAGCCGAAGGCAAATCCCTTCGATGAGACCCTGTCGATCGTGTCGTCCGTCGAGATCGCGGGGAGAAACCCGTCGTAGAAAACGTTGGCGGCGACGAAGCAGATCTGACCCAAGAGCACCACCAGGAGGAACGGGAGCACTGCCCCATCGGGGACGAAGGGCAGCGACATCGTCACGATCGCCCCGGCCGTTGCGAAGAACCTCAAGAACCGCTTCTTGGCCGACGCGTAGTCGGCGACGGCGCCGAGGACCGGCATGAACAGGAAGAGCACGAATGCGCCCACCGAGATCACCGCGGACCACAGGGTCTGGCCGGAGAAACCGTTCCATCCCTCCTCCGGGACTATGGCCCCTGTGAAGAAGGCCGCCACGATCGCGGCGAAGGTCGTGATGTAGGCCGAGTTGGCCCAGTCGTACATGGCCCAGCCGAAAATGGTCCGGGGATCGTTCTTGGTTGTAACGCTCACGTTGCCCAAAATTAGACATAGGCTCACTCACCGTGCATCGCGCACTGACTGCCGTTTGCCTGCTCGTGGCCGCTTGCTCTCCGTCGGGCAGCCTCCCCACCGTGCCGGCGGAGCCCACTACCTCATCCACGGCCTTTGTGACCACCGAGCCCACGATGACATCGACCACCTCTACGGCACCGACGACGACAACCGTTCCAACCACCACCACGACTACTCTGCCTGCCCTCGAGGCGCTTGCCTATGAGGAAATTGCGCCGATGCCATTCCCGATTCAGCTCACCGCGCTACCGGGCAGCCCTCTTTCCTACGTCGCCACCAAGGACGGGAGGGTTTGGGTCTTCGATGGGTCCGAGGTACTACCGGACGCCGTCCTCGACATTCGCGACCAGGTCCTCAACCAAGGGGAGCGAGGGCTGCTCTCGATCGCCCTTCACCCTGAGGACGAGACGCGTTTCTATGCCCACTACACCGCAAACGACGGTGACACGGTTGTGTCCGAGTTCTCTTTCACGGCCGACGGCGTTATCGACCCGGCCTCGGAGCGGATCCTGCTGCGGCTCAACCAGCCCGCCTCCAATCACAACGGGGGGATGATCCAATTCGGTCCGCAGGGATCGCTCTTCGTCGGTCTTGGCGACGGGGGAGGGTCCAACGATCGATTCGGCAATGGTCAGAACACCGACACATTGCTCGGCGGCCTGGTGGAGATATCTGTGGAAGGGGACCCCTCGCCGCGTCTCTACTCGCATGGTCTCAGAAATCCGTGGAGATTCTGGATCGAGGAGGGGGTCATCTACGTGGCGGACGTGGGGCAGAACCGTTATGAGGAGGTCACGGTCACCTCGATGGTGCCCGGCATCAACTTCGGCTGGCCGATCACGGAGGGTCAGCATTGTTTCCGCCCCTCATCCGGGTGTGACACCGAGGGGCTCACCCTCCCTCAACTCGAGGTTTCTCACGGAGACGGCGGGACATGCTCGATCACGGGCGGAGTGGTCTATCGGGGGCGGGAGATTCCCGAACTGGCTGGCCACTACTTCTACTCGGACTACTGCGGCGGGTATCTGCGCAGCTTCGTCTTTGCAGGTGGAGAGATAATCGATGAGGCCGACTGGACGGCCGAAGTCGGGATCCCGGGCAGGATCGCCGGCTTCGGGGTCGATGGCGCAGGTGAGATGTACGTGATGACCACGACCCACCTCCTCAGGGTCGCCCCGGTGCGCGACTGACTCACACGCAATATCCTCGCCATATGGCGACGATCTTCACGAGGATCATCGAGGGAGAGCTTCCCGGCACTTTCGTCTGGCGCGACGAGGAGTGTGTGGCCTTCATGTCGATCAACCCCCTCCGAGCGGGTCACACACTGGTCGTCCCGAGGCTGGAGATCGATCATTGGCTCGATTGCCCTCATGACCTGCGGGATCACCTGTTTGGAGTCGCCCAGGCCATCGGCAACGCCCTTCAGAGCGTGTATGCCCCTCTCAAAGTCGGGCTAATGATCGCGGGGCTCGAGGTTCCCCACCTTCACCTCCACGTGGTTCCCATCGACACGGTCCACGACCTCGATTTCGCCAATGCTGCAGCATCAGTCGATTCCGGCAGCCTCGAAGAGGAGGCGTCTTCGATCCGGGGTGCGCTGATCGAGGCCGGCGAGCCTGGAGTCTCGGACTAGCCGGCCGTCGACTCGTAGAGCCGGATCGTTCCTTCGAGGTACTCGATGGCACGGTCATATCCGAGCGGTACCTGATGGTGGGTGTAGGCCACCACGCGGTGGAGCCAGAGCCGGAAGGCCAGATCACGCCATCCTTTGCTGCCGAGATCGAAGCTGTCGAGAAGGTGGCGTAACGCCCTCCCCCAGAGCGCCTCGTCCAAGAAGCCGTGGGCGGGCTCACTGCCATCGATGTCCAAGAGGTCCGCAACCTCTCCGGGCAGATTGGCCGCCAGCGCCCGCTCCTCTGTGGTCATCGGCGCGGTGAGGAGAGGGAGTGTCGAGGCCATGTCGTAGGCCACCACTTGTTTCAGATCGCGGGGCACCGGTCCCGGCGGGTCTCGGTCGAACCGCAGCTGATCCGGGGGAGAGGGTCGGCCCTTCAGTGACCGGGCGGCGTCGAGACACTCCACCAACATGTCCCTCAGCTCATCGAGAGACCCATAGAGGGCATGGCGTTTGCCGTCAGCGACGTGATGCTCGAACAACGGCACACCGATCGTCGTAGTGGCGTGGGTGAGGATCGTGTCGATGCCCCAGTCCGAGCGGTCGCTCACGAACGTGTCTGCGGCGAGAGACTCGATCACCGGGCGGGTCAACATCATCTCGCCGCCGAGGGGTTGTCCCAGCCGGGGCAAGACCGTGCCGGGGAACAGGATCGCCAGCGAGGGCCGGGTGATCATCCAGGTGATCATGGCGTCGGTCGCCGCACGCGGAAAGCGATGACGCACCACTCCGAACCCACGATCGGCCGCGGCCTCGGCTCCGTCGATCCAGCTGGCGTCGAAGTTGAGGATGTCGGCGTCGTAGAAGTGGAGTCGATCCACGCCGGATTCGGCTGCTGCGCGTATTCCGGTGTTCATGCCGTCCCCCTTCCCGGCCCGGTATCGGCCGATCCTCTGTTGCATCATCACGACGACAGGCTTCGACTCGGACTTCCATATCTCCTCCGCGACCCCGAACACGTCCTCGGCAAAGTCTCCTTCGCCGGCGGCAATAGCCCAGACCTGTCTCACGGCGCGGTGTCTCGCCGCAGTTCGGAGGTTGGCCCCCACCACGTTGATGTCCTCGTCCTTGAACGGAAAGGCGACGACGGTCATGGGGTGTGCGAGATCTGTCACAGGCACGGTCTACTCTCGCTGATCATGGAGGAAATGGTCGGTCGGGTCATAGGAACCCGAGATTCGACACCACTCGAGTTCTGGGTCGGAGTGGCCGAGGGTGAATTCATGCAGCTCGACGACGTCGTTGCTCTCGAGCGTGTGCTGCCCACCGGAGAGGTGGTGCGGCTGTACGGGACGGTGGGCCAGGTGGTCGCCCGCCATGAAGGTGCCCGCTTCGACTCCGACGTGTTCTTGATCGAAGACGGCATTCTGCCCGCGGAGGTGACCGAGACCGCACAGGTGACCGCGACAAGGTTCGAGCCCGAGGTTTTCGTGCCACCGCGACCGGGCCAACCCGTTCGCATCGCACGGGATGACGAGAGGGAGCGAGCCCTCTTCTTCGACCGGATGGAGCGTCGCTTCCCTGTGGGTCTCTCCCGCACCGGTGAGCCGCTGTGGGTCAACTTCGACTTCATCAATGGGGAGCGGGGGGCGCACGTCAACATCTCCGGCATCTCGGGTGTGGCAACCAAGACCAGCTACGCCACCTTCCTGCTTCATGCCTTGTTCACGTCCGGGGTCCTTGGGAAGGCCGCGATCAACACCAAGGCCCTCGTCTTCAACGTGAAGGGCGAAGACCTTCTCCACCTCGACAGGGTGAACTCCCGGCTCGACGACGAAGAGCGGGTGAGATACAGCCACCTCGGATTGCCGTCGACGCCGTTCGAGTCGGTCGGCCTGTTTGCCCCTCCTCGCATCGACGATTCCATGGCCACGGCAGATGTGGCGTCCCGCTCCGATGCGACTTCGTTTTTCTGGACTATCCACGAGTTCTGCGACACCGACCTCCTGCCCTTCCTCTTCGCCGACGCCGAAGACGACCGTGCCATGTACACCACTGTCGTCTACAACGTCATGGCCCAGCTGCGAAAGGCGGAGGGCACGTCGAGCGGCGCGGCGGTCATCGACGGGGTCAAGGTGCGAACCTTCCGCGAGTTGGCCGACCTGATAACCGATAGGGTGCAGTCCGACGAGCACCGCCACTCTTGGGCCGGGCCTGCAATCGGCACCGGGACGATCAACGCCTTCGTGCGACGGCTCCAGGGCTCGGTCAGGCACATTGGAAGACTCATCCGGTCCGACGTCCCTGACCCGGAACGCCACCGCGTGGACCTGGACGCCAACCAGGTCACTGTCGTGGATCTCCACAACCTCAACGACCGCGCCAAGCGGTTCGTCGTCGGCGTCACCCTGAAGCGCGCCTTCGAGGCTAAAGAGCGAGCAGGCCAGTCCGACGAGCTTTTGCTCGTGGTCCTCGACGAGTTGAACAAATATGCGCCCAGGGAGGGCACCAGCCCCATCAAGGAAGTCCTCCTCGACGTGGCCGAGAGGGGGCGGTCACTGGGGATCATCCTGATCGGCGCCCAACAGACAGCGTCTGAGATCGAACGCAGGATCATCGCCAACTCGTCGATCCGCGTAGTCGGGCGTCTCGACTCCTCCGAGGCCGCCAGGGAGGAGTACGGGTTCCTCCCCGGTGTCCATCGGCAGAGGGCGACCATCATCAAGCCGGGGACGATGATCGTCAGCCAGCCCGAGTTGCCGGTCCCTCTCGTCCTCGAGTTCCCGTTCCCGGCGTGGGCCACCAGGGCCTCCGAGGCCGTGGTGCCCGGCGACGAGCGCGTGCCTGAGGATCCGTTCGAGGGTTTGTGATGGTCAGGATCCTTCACACCTCTGACTGGCACATCGGGAGGAGGATCGGTGGGCGGGATCGCTCCGACGAGCACCGGACGGTCCTGGCCGAGATAACCGGTATCGCAGACGCCAACTCGGTTGACCTGATACTGGTCGCGGGCGACGTCTTCGATTCCTCAGCGCCCTCCCCTCAGGCCGAGGAGATCGCGTGGAGCGCTTTGCTGGCGATGGCGGAGGTAGCTCCCGTACTCGTTGTCGGGGGTAATCATGACAACGAGAGGCGTCTCGACGCGGTTGCACCGCTGCTTGCCATGGGAAGGATCACCACGGTCGGCGCCCCACGAGCACCCGGCGACGGAGGCCTGGTGCACATAGAGGACCTCGGCACCAAAGTGGCAATGCTCCCTTTCGTCTCACAGCGCGGGATCGTCAAAGCTGCCCAGATCATGTCGGAGGACCCTGATCGGCACGCCGGCGACTACGCCCAGCGTCTCCGCGCGGTCATAGAGGCACTTACGCGTGAAATGACCGACGAAACGGTGAACGTGCTGATGTCACACCTGACGGTCTATGGCGCCCTCGCGGGAGGAGGCGAACGCACCGCTCACATCTTTGGCTACGCAATACCGGCGAGCCTGTTCCCCGGGGGCCTCTCCTATGTGGCGCTGGGTCATCTCCATCGCCAGCAGAAGATGCCACACGCCGCGTCCGTGTGGTATTCGGGGTCGCCTCTCCAACTCGACTTCGGAGAGGTCGCCGACCGCAAGGGGGTGTTGGTCGTCGAGGCCGCTCCCGGTCTGCCGTCCTCGGTGACATCGGTACCTCTCTCGTCCGGGACACGCCTGGCCACGTTGCGGGGCACCCTTGCAGAGGTGCTGGAGAGGGCAGACGAAGTCGAAGGTGCCTTTGTGAAGGTGGAGCTCGAGGAGAAGGCGCGTGTAGGCCTGGCCGACGAAGTCCGTGCGGCCATTCCCGGTGTTGTCGACGTGGTCCTCCAGGGCCACCAGCCACCCGAGAAGACGCTGGTGCAACGGCAGTCTCTCGATCCCATTGAGGCGTTTGGCCGCTACCTGTCGGATCGGGGAACGGAGGATCCCAGGTTGGAGACCCTTTTTGCAGAGCTTCTCGAGGAGGCGACAACGTGAGGCCCGGGGCAATCAGGGTCGAGGGGTTCGCCTCCTACCGCTCACCAGTGGAAGTCGACCTCTCAGATGTCGAGTTCTTTTCGCTTTCAGGCGCCACGGGGTCGGGGAAGTCGAGCCTCGTCGACGCAATGGTGTTCGCCCTGTACGGGAGGATCCCCAAGCTGGGAGCTCGCGCGGTTGCGCCGGTCATCAGCGCCGGCTCCGAGCGCGCCCGTGTGTCCGTTGACTTTGACGTCGGAGGGGACACATTCACCGCGGTGAGGCTGGTCCTGCGCTCCAAGGGTGGTGGAGCCAGCGTCAAAGAAGCCCGTCTGCAACGAGGAGAGGAAGTGATCGCGGACGGAGCATCGAACGTCACGTCCGCGGTGGAGGAGTTGTTGCGCCTCCGGTTCGAGGACTTCACCCGAACCGTCGTCCTTCCCCAGGGTGAGTTCGCTCGTTTCCTGACGGCGGACAAGGCAGAGCGCCAGGCCCTGCTTCGCAACTTGCTGGGACTCGACATCTACACGGAGATGCGCTCTCTGGCGCGGACCAAGGAGTCGGTCGCCAAGGATCGGATGGAAGCGGCCCGTGCGCGGCTTGCGAGTCTCGAGGTTCCCGGGCCCGAAGACATCGCCTCGGCACGGGCCCGGCTTTCCGTCCTCGAGTCGTTGGCCGGCGGGATCGTCGAACGGGAGAAGAACCTTGCCGACCGTGTCGATTCCCTTCGATCGGCCGCCGATCGAGTCACCAGTCTCGAGAACCTCAGAACGCGGCTGTCGAGCATCGAGGCTCCTGACCGCCTCGAAGAGCTCGGCGCTCTGGTAGATGCCGCATCTGAAGAGGTTTCGAGTTCCGCCGAGCTCACCGAAAGGGCCGCCAACGAGATATCTCGCATCGAGAAGGAGGTGGCAGGGCTCCCCAATGCTGAGACGCTCGCTTCGACTCGCGATGCACATGGGCGCCTGAAAGAGAGGTTGGAGCGGTTGGAGGACCTCGACATCCAGGCAGCGGAGGCCAGAGTCGAACAGACGACGATGGCACTTGCCGACGCGAAAGCTCGTGCCGCTGAGGCTCGATCTGCGGTGGAAACGGCGCGACAGTCCCATGCCGCCCATGCGCTCGCCGTCACCCTCGAGATGGGCAAGCCCTGCCCGGTCTGCAACCAGAAGGTGGGGTCGATCCCAGAGCGTGACTCACCTCCTGTCTTGGCCGAGTTGGAGGAGGTGGAACGACAGGCGGCAGCCGATCAGGACCAAGCCGCCGAGGCCTTGTCCCAGGCGCGGTCCGACGCTGCCTCGATCAGTAGCGCCCGCGTCGAGGTCGAGGATCAGATAGATGGGTTGAGACAGGTGCTCGCCGATGCACCCGACCCTGCGGAACTGGACGAGATCGAGCGCCGCCACCGAGACCTGGCGGAGCTCTTGGATGCTGGACGCGACGAGCTCGAGCATCACCAGGCCCAGAAGCGTGCCGCCGAGAAGGAACTGGAAGACCTGACTGACGCAGTTCGGTCGATAGGGCGGAGCCTGATGGCAGCCCATCAGGCAGTGGCTGAGCTGATGCCCCCTGTGCCCGAGAGCGACGACGCTCTCGTGCAGTGGAAGGAGTTCCTCTCTTGGAGGGATGAGAAGCTCGCCGAGCTTTCACACGAGATCGAAGGGGCTGTGAAGGCGGCCAGCGATGCTGATGCCGCCGTCGTCGAGCTCCGAGACGAGATCATCACCGACCTCGAGTCGGCAAACGTCCCGACTGAGGAGCCATACGCGGTCGGTGTGACCAGGGAGCTTCAGCTGCTCAAGAGCTTCAACGACAAGATCGAGAGCGTCATCGAGCAGCAGAGAGAGCTCGAGGAGGCGATAACCGACGCGTCATCCGCGGCAGCCTTGGCGGGGGCACTCGCAGGCCATCTCAAGGCGGACGGATTTGAGCGCTGGCTGATGGCGGGGGCCATCGCCGACCTGGTGACGGGTGCCAACGACCGTCTGGCTCAGCTCTCGAAAGGCGGATTCTCACTCGCCTCGGACGAGTTTGGCTCGTTCTCGATCATCGATCATCACAATGCCAACGAGACGCGCTCGGTGGCGACTCTCTCAGGTGGGGAGACGTTCCTCGTGTCGCTCTCCCTTGCTCTCTCGCTTGCAGAGACGCTGGCGGCGCGGGGCGGTGCCGACCTGGAGACGATCATCATCGACGAGGGCTTCGGGACCCTTGACGACGAATCCCTCGATACGGTTGCCTCGGTCCTCGAGGACCTCGCCGGTGGCCTCATGGTTGGGGTGATAACGCACGTCAAGGAGCTGGCTGCCCGGGCTCCAACGAGGTTCGAGGTCGTCCGCGAGCCGGCTGGGTCCAGGGTGGAGACCCTCTCGTGAGGTTCACGGTCGAGACCTGGGACTCCGATTACGGGGCACCGAGTGACCCGGAGCTGGCTGACGCCACCGAAAACGTCGATCCTTCGGTCGAGGTGGCGCCGGAGGCCTGGCGTCCCATCATGGGGGATGCCAACCCGGTGACCGACGTGTTGTTCGTGGACGGGGTGCGGAGGGTGGACGCGACCCTATGGATCGACAGACCACCCGACTTCCCCGGGTTCGCACTTGCAGCCACCTATGCCGCGGGTGTGGTCCGGTGCATTGGAGAAGCCTCTGTCCTCGAAGAGGTCGACGTGGGACGAGGTCTTTTCACCGCCGCTGCGGCCAACGACGTGGTGACCATGGTGGGCACTTATGGCGTGAAGACGACAAAGGGGACCACGCCAGAAGAGCTTTGGTTGGGCATACAGCAGCGAATGGGAGACCTCGAGGCGGGTGTCGCCCGCCGCGCCGGCAGCGCGGGGTTGGTCGTCGTCGACGGGCCCCTGTCCCACGCGCGGGAGGTGGAGAACGCAGTGGGTTACGTCAAGACCCAGAAGGTGCAATACCTTCCCCTCGAGTTGAGGCAAGTGCTCACCGCTCTCCCGGCAGGTCATCGCACGCCGCTGTTCGTGACGACCACCTCGTGGAGCCGTTATTCGTGGTACCTGAGGCTCGCCAACCACGCCGGCCCGGCCGGTGGCCTGGTCAGATGCGAGATCGACGCCGACAGGGATCTCGGCGAGGCGGTGAGGGTCGCCAACCGGGTGAGTGCGACGCTCCCCAGGTTCGCCAGCCAGCGGCACAAAGACCCCCGGGCCCCACAGAACCTCTACCCGATCGGCGGGCTGGAGCGGGAACTTCGTCGAAGGCTCGGATCGAAAGACCTGGCGGTCAGGGCGCTCCGGCGTGCCGCGGTCGCTGCCTAGAGCCTCCTGTAGGGATTCAGGTAAGGGGGGACAGGCACACCATTCTCGAGGTCCTCCGCTGGGATCGGCTCGCCGGCCATGATCTCCAGCGGAATCACTCCGGCCCAGACCCCGGTGTTGAGGTCCTCGACATCGTCGTGGGGCCCGCCACTCCGAGCCTTTGCCGACACGTCGTCGAGGCGCAGCTCGATGGCATGGGTCTGGCGTAACTCGGCCCTCGTGGGCCGCCGGATGTCGGCCAGGCGCCCGGGGAGGAGCCTGTCGACCATCAGGTCCAGAGCTCGCTCGTGGTTGGCGCCCTCGAGAACCGTGCCATGTCCGTGTGCCACGACGCTCCGATAATTCGCCGACGAATGGAACCCGGTGCGTGCGACCACCAGACCGTCGACGATGGTGATGGCGACGCTCAAGGCGGAACCCGACTTTACGGCCTGGGCCAGGCCAGAGGCCTTCGAACCGTGAAGGATGAGGCTGTTTCCGTCCCTCACGTACAACATCGGAAGGACAACGGGCCGCCCGCTCGTCACATACGCGGTGTGACACACGAAGGCCTCGTCGAGGATTGCCTCGATCGCCTGAGGATCAGTGATCTCACGCTCGGGCAGCCGTCTCAGCCGTGCCTTGTCCGAGGTCAATGCTCGGCCTTCGGCTCGCGGGTCATGAGACTGAGGACGGCGTCCTTGGGATCCAAGCCGTCATAGAGCACATGACCGACATGCTGCGCTATCGGCATCTCAACACCGTGGCGCTCGGCGAGACCAAGCACGCCCCGGGTGCTCTTGACGCCCTCGGCCACCATTCGCATCTCTCGTATGGTCTGCTCGAGCGTCCTTCCCTCTGCGAGGCTCATACCTACTTTGTGGTTGCGGCTCTTGGGTGAGGAGCACGTGGCAATGAGGTCTCCCATTCCTGCGAGGCCCGCGAATGTTGCGGGACGCCCGCCTGCCTTGACTCCAAGCCGGGTCAGCTCTGCAAGCGCTCTCGTTATCAGAGTGGCTCTCGTGTTGTCTCCGAAGCCCAAACCGTCCGACATGCCTGCTGCGATGGCCATCACATTCTTCATCGCACCGCTCAGCTCGCAGCCGATGACGTCGTCGTTGGTGTAGACGCGAAATGCCGGACCGATCAGCACGTGCTGTATCTGGCGCGCCGAGTCCTGATCCCGCATCGCTATCACGGCTGCGGTGGGTTGCCCGTCGACGATCTCGGAGGCGAGGTTGGGCCCGGTGAGCATCCCTGTCCGCTCGGCGTCGTGGCGCGGCGCGACATCGGCGACTATCTGGGTCATGGTCTCGAGAGTCTCTTCTTCTACTCCCTTCGTCAGAGAGACCACCGGCGTCGAGGGCTCGATCCACTTGGCGGCCTCGTTGAACACCTCGCGGAAGCCATGGGATGGCACCCCGACGATGACAACAGAGGCCCCCTCAACCGCTGCCCTCATGTCAGAAGTCGCCTCCAGGCGAGGAGGGAGCTGGTAGGAAGGGAGGTAATCGGTGTTCATCCGGGTCTGCTGGATGGCTTCTGCCAGTTCCGAACGACGTGCCCACAGCACCGTCGGCTCCGAGCGAGCAATGAGCGAGGCGACCGTGGTCCCCCAGGAACCGGCGCCAATCACGGCATAGTGGCTCATGTGCAGGACGGTAGTGGCCCTACCCTCCGCTGCTCGTGGCTCTCTCGATCGGCATCGTGGGTCTTCCCAATGTGGGCAAGTCGACTCTCTTCAACGCGTTGACCAACGCCGGTGCCCTGGCCGCGAACTACCCGTTCGCCACCATCGATCCCAACACAGGTGTCGTGCCCATCCCAGATCCGAGGTTGGAACCCCTCGCCAGGCTGTTTGGCTCACCCAAGGTGACCCCCGCCACAGTCACGTTCGTGGATATCGCGGGTCTGGTCGCGGGAGCCAGCGAGGGGGAGGGGCTAGGGAACAAGTTCCTGGCGAATATCCGGGAAGTCGGCGCGATTTGCCATGTGGTCAGGGCCTTCACCGACACAGAGGTCGCCCACCTAGGTGAAACCCTGGACCCCCGGCGAGACATCGAGACAATCGAGACCGAGCTCGCCCTCGCAGACCTCGACACCGTCGAGAGGAGGTTGGCGCGGCTGGAGAAGGAGGCTGGCATGAAACCCGGCCTCGCATCCAGGCTGACCTTGTTGAGAGAGCTCCGAGATGCCCTCTCCGCCGGAAACATGATCAGCCAGAGACCCGATCTGATCGGTCGCCTGCCGGATTTCACGGACCTGCATCTCCTCACTGCAAAGCCGATCATCTACGTTTTCAACTCCGACGTTGCCCTCCTGGCCGACCCCCAGATCCGCGGGGAGCTGGCCGACTTGGTGCAACCCGCCCAGGCTCTCTTCCTCGATGCGCAAATCGAGGCCGAGTTGTCGGAGCTCTCACTGGAGGATCGCGGGGAGCTCCTGGACTCGATTGGCCAGCCGGAGCCGGGCCTGAGCGCAGTGATACGCGCCGCGTACGAGGCCCTGGGACTGCAGAGTTTCCTGACCGGCGGCCCAAAGGAGACTCGAGCCTGGACGATACGGTCCGGGGCCACGGCTCCCGAGGCGGCTGGTGAGATCCACACCGACTTCCAGAGAGGGTTCATCGCTGCCGAGGTTGTCGACTACGACCGCTTGATCGAGGCTGGATCCTGGCTGGAAGCCAAATCCCGCGGCCTGGTGCGCACGGAGGGCAAACACTATGTGATGAGGCCAAACGACGTGGTTCTGTTCCGGTTCAACGTTTGAGCCTCCATTATGTTGCCCCCGTGGACTCCA
>JAWWBL010000013.1:0-28191 GCA_033720975.1 Acidimicrobiia bacterium
AGTCGACTCGTTGACCCTCATCGGGATGCGACGGGTGCCCGCGCTGATCTTCTCCAACGCGCTGGCCAGTTGGAGCGGCTGGCCCGTGATCTCCGCGCCGCTGGCATCGGCCTGGAACTCCCTGGTCCGGGAGATGGCGAAGCGAAGCAACATCGCGGCGATAGGACCGATGATCAGTGAGAAGATGAATCCGATGGCGCCCAGCGGGTTGTTGCGATTGTCCCCGCCTCCCATGAAGAACGACATCCGGACAAGGATCGAGATGGCGGCTCCGATCATGGCCGCGATCGAGCTGATCAGTATGTCCCGGTTCCGAACGTGGGCCAGCTCGTGACCGAGGACGCCCTCGAGCTCCTCGTGGTTGAGGGTGTTGAGGATGCCGGTGGTGACGGCTACCGCCGCCTTCTTAGGGCTGCGCCCGGTGGCGAAGGCGTTGGGTTGCGGTGAGTCGATGACGTAGATCTTGGGCATAGGCATGCCGATGGTCGTAGTCAGACGACGGACCGTGCCATAGACGTGGGGAAGCTCCGCCTCGCTGGCCGGCTTGGCCCGTGACGCAGCCAGAGCCATCTTGTCGGAGAAGAAGTAGGCAAGGAAGTTGAAACCGACTGCGATAGCGATTGCAATCCCGAAGCTGTCAGCCCCACCGAGCCCGTAGATGATGAAGAACAGCAAGGCCGTCATGAACGCCAGCAGCCCAACCGTCTTGACGTTGTTCATGGGCTGAATGGTATTTCACAGCGACCACTAAGGGAGAAATGTGTTCACGGACCACGCTCAGTGAGAATGGTGTATGGTTCGCAACGGCGCGCGCAGTCATCGGCGCCAGAGATACACAGGGGAAGGAAGAGAAGTGAAACGCCTAATCGCATTGGCCGCTGCTTTGGCGACTGCCATGGCATTGGCGGTACCCGTTGCGGCCAACCAGCCGAGCAATAGGGGCCCAGCAGAAATATCGGATTCGCTGCAGGCAGCCCTTGCAGAAGGGGCAGGCAGCGTTGACGTGTTGGTGAGCACTGCTGACTCGGACTACGACGCCGTGATCGCCGCAATAGAGGATGTCGGCGGCACGGTCTACCAAACGTTCAAGTACGCCAACGGGCTCGCCGCAACACTTCCAAGAACCTCCATCGCCGACATCGCCGCCCTTGGGGATGTCACCAATATCGGCCTGGACTCCCTACGGGAGGTCCCTGGACATGCCTCGTTCACGGGTGGTGAGCCCACCCGCGCCGCCGCGGAGACACTCGATGCCGCGCTGCGGGAGGGGGCAGCATTCGTAATCAACGAAAGCGCGGTTGGCTTCAGCCTCTCAGCAGAGGACATCGCAGCCGACCCTGCGACCTATTGGGGGTTCACTCCCGACTCGATGGACGCAGCAGCTGTCTGGTCGCAAGGGATTCTTGGGCAAGATTCGATCATCGCCGTCATTGACACAGGTGTGTATGAGGACCACTTCATGCTCAACGGGCGCGTCATCGGTGGTGTGGACATCAGCACCGATGTGGGGACGGCAAATGAAGGAGCAACCCGTGTGGATAACCACTTCCACGGGACCCACGTAGCAGGAATAGCTGCCGGCCTCGGCGCGGTATGCGAAGGCGGCTTATTCAGCTTCCTCGCCGACTCAATCGAATACCACAGCGGCACGCTTCTGCCGACCGATCCTGGCTGCGGAGGAGGCAGGGTCATCCCGCTGATTGGCATGGCGCCCTCCGCCGAGGTCTACGCGATCAAAGTTTTCGATCACGAAGGCGGTTCCGCGACCGAGTCGACGATCATCGCCGGCATTGAGCACGCGATCGACTTGAAAGTCAATGAAGTCCACGACATCGACGTGATCAACATGAGCCTTGGCGGTTGGACCGGCTACGACGGTCGCGACCTGGAGGATCAGGTTGTCGATGCGGCAACCGCAGCTGGGATAACGGTGGTTTCCGCGGCAAGTAACGACGGTCCCTACTCGATGACCATCAACAGCCCAGGAACTGCGAACAGCTCTATCACAGCGGGGGCCATCGCACATCCAGTGAACACCAAAGTGTTCTGGGACTTCAACTTCGGCATCCTGACAATCGGGGATCTGCTCTATGTGGACAGCGACCCGCAGGTGATCTACTTCAGTAGCCGCGGTCCGACAGCGGATGGACGGGACAAGCCAACTGCAAGTGCGATTGGCGTGTTTGTGCTATCGGCATCGACCGGGAGCCCGACTGCTCTGGCGTTCGCGTCTGGCACGTCTATGGCCACGCCCGGGTTGGCCGGCGTCGCCGCATTGCTAAACACCTACGGTGAGTTGACACATGGCGAAGGCGGGGTGTCGCCATACGACATCAAGCAGGCGATTGTGGCCGGATCCCATCCGGTTCCTGACTTCGATGCATTGGACCAAGGCGCGGGCCTGATCGACGCTGGTGACGCCTTGACCGCATTGCAGGCCGATAGCAACCTCGGGCAAGCGCATCCATCGCTACCACAGGGCCATTCGGTTCAGATCGCCGAGCCCAAGGGCGTGGATCTCAACTTGAGCAAGAAGAACACTGTTGTCGAATTCGACGTGACTCTCGAACCCGGTATGTCAAACCACTACACCTTCGAGTTGCCGGAGAGAACCGAAAGTGTCACGGTCGACATATCGGACGTGGATCTCGGTGTCGACCCGATCCTCTTCAACTCGTTCGAGGTCTACATCCAAGGCGGTGGCAAGGCCGGTGCGTTCTTCTCCGGACTCACGTATGTCGACACGACCAACGTCTGGGGTGACGCAACGTTTGTCATCGAGGACCTCTCGACCACGATTCCCGATCCGACGTTCGTGTTCGGGGTGAATACGGCCGATCTCCCGCTGATGCCGGGGGACTGGAAGATCGTCATCGAGAACGACTGGACGTCATTCGACACCCTTTCTGGGACTGTTTCGATCGAGCTTGAAGTTGCTGGAAACGCCTCAGATGTACCCGATGAGGTTCACGCCGCGGCGCTACAGGATCTAACAGAGACTGACTTCTTCGAGGTCGGTTTTGGACCGAACGGCGTCGAGTTGGATCTTTCCTGGATACGGGACTACACCCGTTACTCCACCAGCGACATGGACCTCATCGTCGCCTGGTTCGACACCGACGACAACCTGCACTTCGACTTCAGCGGAGCGAGCCTCAGCTCGCCCGAGAAGGTCGTGATCGATGCCAACAACATCGATCAGGTGTTCGTGCTGGTGAGCGCATTCAACACCTACGGACAAGTCGAACAGTGGACACTGGAGGTCCGCTACCGGGACTGAAACTGTCCGGACAGTGGCAAGAATCAGGAAGAATCAGGAGGGCCGTCGGCCCTCCTGATTCGCGTCACGAGCAGTTGACGAAATAGCCCGAACTAGCTGCGTGATATTCGAAGGTAGTGGAGCCGGCCGTGACCATCACGATCCACCCCGGTGTGAGAACCTGCACGTAAGACTGCCCCTTGGCCGGGCAACCCAGCGACCCGTCGTTGAAGGTTTCCTCACTGACCGCGGAGATGCCGACGGCGGACACCTCCACGCTGGCGGTGGCAGCTGCGTCGGCGATTATGAGGTTTGCCAGTTCCGCAGGAAGGGAGCCCAACTGCGCAGCAGAAATACCAGGTACCTCAGACTCGTCGCGGGGTTCATTGTCCGAACCCGCCATCACGTTGATAACGACATCTGACGATTGAACGGCACAGAGTCTGATCGCCCCACTGTCATCCGCCTTGTAAACCAGCTGCCCTCCCTGGGTCTCTAGGACGACGCTGAACCCGTCGACTTCGACCGTCTCATATTCGACACCAGGCTCGGGACAACCCAGCGAACTATCGGAAAAGGTGACAGGTTCTACTAATACGATCTCGACTTCTCCATATGCTTCCGGCAATCGGTTATCCGCGTCAGCAACGATTCTCTCTGCGACGCCAGCCGGCAATACCGCTTCCGCACTTGATTCCTGCGACGGGGCACTGGTGGGCGCACCTCCCTCAACCTGGGGAGAGCCACACGCAGCGAGAAGAAGAATGGGGGCGATCCACATCGATGCTCGAATCATTTTCATCCTCCTGACTTAGACGTAATGTCACAGGTTGTCGGTTTCACAACTAGCTCAAACGCTGTAAACGTACCCACCAACACGATATTGAAACCTAGATCCATCCAGGTCCGATGCGGTCCAACAATCCCTTCTGGCTCAGCAGCACCCGAAAATCGCCCAAACCCCTGGGATGCAGCAGCGTTTCCGCCTCGGTCTTTAGGGTTCGCAGGCGCAGTCGTTCCATCTCGTCGCCGGCGCGGGCTGCTTCCAACTCGGCCCGGCGTAGCTCGGAGAGCCGCTCCCGCAGTCCCAGCTCCGCCAGGAAGTCATCCTGACGGTGGAGAGTGGACCGAGGTGCGACATCGAGTAACGCTGTGAAGTTGACATCAGCCGTTATATCGGTGGCGCCGGGCTCGTCCAACGGGTGGGGACCGAGGTGATGGGAGCGGTAGGTCCGCAGTGTCCCATCGGAGCGCCTCGGGATGAGGTTCTCGGCGGTTTCGCCGTAGTCGATAACTGCGACCGAGCCCGCCTCCAGCCGTTCGATGGCTTCGGTCAACCAGCTACGAGCCGCCAACTGCACCTCGACCCAGCCGCCTTCGGGCACGTCTCCCGCATAGGCATCCAGCCACTGGCGCACCTCCTGGCGCACGCCTGCGTCGACAAAGCCGAGGCCGTCTTCATCCAGCCCTACCCAACGCTCCCGCCAGTCGTCGTCGACACGTTGAGCCAACGCCATTGGCAAGTTGTCCAGCAGTTCGTTGGCAATGACCACGCCGCGGACCTTCCCGGGCATCTCCGCGAGGATCCGATCGCGCGGCAACACCGCGTCGAGGGCCTTGCGTGCCGCCGGTGAGGCCTCGACCGCCCATGCCTCGATCGGATACACATCGAGCAGCGGCCGCAGCAGCGAGCCGGAGCCGGCACCGACCTCCACGACCTGAAAGGGATCGCCGATCCGCTGATGCTCTTGCTCCACGTAGATGGCGAGTGTTTCCCCAAAGAGGCGACTGACCTCCGGAGAAGTCAAGAAGTCTCCACCCCGCTCTGAGCGAAGAGTCTGACCTCCGAAGAAGCCGTCCGAGTCGTAGAGGGCGATCTCCATGAACCGCTCGAACGGCATTGGGCCATTGGAGGTGATCTCGGCTCGGATCCTGTCCTTGATAGCGTGGGTCATATGAAGTTCGGCGTCACCATATTTCCCACCGACACTGCAATACGTCCTGATGAGCTCGCACCAGAGGTGGAGCGGAGGGGTTTCGACTCGCTCTGGTTCCCCGAGCACTCCCACATCCCCGTCTCTCGAAAAACCCCGTGGGGCGGCCGCAAGGAGGCGCCACCGCTGCCCGAGCAGTACTGGCGGACCCTCGATCAGTTCGTGGCCCTGCAGGCGGCAGCGTCTGTCACGACCACGTTGAAAGTGGCCTCAGGCATCACTCTGCTCGCCCAGCGAGATCCGATCTGGACCGCCAAAGAGGCCGCCACCGTCGACTTCCTGTCAGGCGGGAGGCTGATCTTCGGAATCGGGTACGGGTGGAACAAAGAGGAGATGGCCCACCATGGCACTGCTTATCTGGAGAGGCGGTCGCTGTTGCGCGAGAAGGTGTTGATGATCAAGTCCCTGTGGACCGAGGAAGAAGCGTCGTTCCAGGGAGAAATGTTGACACTGGAGCCGTCGTGGGCCTGGCCCAAGCCGGTTCAAAAACCCCACCCGCCGATCGTCATGGGTGCGGACGCCGGGCCCAAGACAATCGCAGACATGGTCGAGTTCTGCGACGGGTGGCTACCAAATGCCCAGCGAATGGACATCGTCGGGCACGTGAAGGAGGTCCGGGAGGCGATCGAGGCGGGCGGGCGTGATCCCGACGCATTCGAGATCACGGCATTCGGCGCCAAGACGCACCTGATCGACGAGTTGAAGAGGGCGGGGGTGGACCGCGCCTCATTCACGCTCCCCCCACTCGGCGCCGACGTTGTCATCCCCAAACTCGACGAATGGGCCTCCGACCTAGGCCTGTAAACCTGCCGCGGTCTTGATACCGTGCGCTCATGAACAGCGCTGAACTCAAACGCCCGCCATCTGGAGCTGATTGGTATGCGGAACATTACGAGACGCCCGAGGAGCGAGGGTCAACTTGAGCCTCAACTCGGGAACCCGTCCGATGACGCTGCTGACTTCGTGGAGGCCGATCGATGTCGCTATTTCGCTCTTGGGTGTGGTCGTCCTGCTATTGATCATCAGCGCTCTCACGTCCGCGACTCCGTCAGTGAATCTGGCGAACCTCTTCGCTTTCGATGCAGAGGGAAACGTCGTGACCGGGTACGCGATCATCTTGTGGCTCTTCCTCGCCTTGATCCTCAGGCTCATGGCTGCAAAGTATCGGACTACTGCGCAGACAACGAGCGCTCGGGCAGCATCCGTGTTCTCATACCTGGCCCTATTCTTCGCGATCGACGAGGCTTCTGGCCTGAGCCTGAAGATTCGTCTGATCATTCTTGACTTCGGAGTGCCTCCCCAGAACCTGGACCAAGACCAGATATGGATTTGGCTCTATGGACTGATCGTGCTCTTGATCGTCGCCGTAGCCACCCCAGGCATGGTTCGTTTGTCAAAGGTCTCGCCGAAATTCCTCAAGGGAATGGCGGTTGGAGCAGTTGTATTCGGCGCGTCGGCCATTGGGCTCGAGATCGTCCCGTCGCTCAAGTCACTTAGCTATGAGCCGGTCCTGGAGGAAACCCTCGAGATGGTCGCAGTCATCATCATGATCTGGGGTGCGCTCCACGGTCTTGGACCGTTTGCCGTAACCGACCGACGCGTGGACGCCTGACTTCAAAGAAGAGGGGCCCCCGGGGGAAAGGGGCCCCTCTTCTTTTCGGTGGGTGGGAGGCGGTTAGAAGTCCATGTCGTGGCCGTGACCACCACCGCCAGGCATGGCCGGAGTGTCTTCCGGCTGCTCGGCGACGAGGGCCTCGGTCGTCAACAGCAGCGCTGCGATCGACGCAGCGTTCTGGAGAGTCGACCGGGTCACCTTGGCCGGGTCGATGACACCGGCTGCAACCAGGTCCTCGTATACGCCGGTCGCGGCGTTGAACCCTGTGCTGCCCGAGGCGTTGCGCACCTGCTCGACGACAACTCCGCCTTCGAAGCCGGCGTTCACCGCGATCTGACGAAGCGGCTCTTCCATCGCCTTGCGGACGATCATCCGGCCAGTCTTCTCATCAGTGGTCCCGCCGCGCATCTTCTCGACGGCGTCCTGGGCACGAAGCAGAGTCACTCCTCCGCCGGGCACGACGCCTTCCTCGACGGCGGCACGAGCAGCCTGAACGGCATCCTCGATGCGGTGCTTCTTCTCCTTGAGCTCTACCTCGGTGGCAGCTCCGGCCTTGATGACCACAACACCACCGGACAGCTTGGCGAGACGCTCCTGGAGCTTCTCACGATCCCAGTCCGAGTCGGTGTTGTCGATCTCACGCTCGATCTGAACAATCCGAGCCTTGACATCGGCCTCGCTACCGGCGCCATCGATGATGGTGGTGGAGTCCTTGGCAACAACGACCTTGCGGGCACGACCGAGCAACTCGAGGGTCACGTTCTCCAACTTGAGACCGACCTCCTCGGAGATGACGGTGCCACCGGTGAGGATGGCGATGTCCTGCAGCATGGCCTTGCGACGCTCTCCAAACCCCGGAGCCTTGACGGCGACCGAGTGGAAAGTTCCGCGGATCTTGTTGACCACGAGCGTGGCAAGAGCTTCACCTTCTACATCCTCGGCGATCACGAGCACGCCCTTGCCGGACTGCATGACCTTCTCCAACACCGGGACCAGGTCGTTGACCGAGCTGATCTTCTGGTTGGCAATCAGGATGTACGGGTCTTCGATGACCGCTTCCTGGCGGTCGGCGTCGGTGATGAAGTAGGGGGAGATGTAGCCCTTGTCGAACTGCATGCCCTCGGTGAACTCGAGCTCGAGACCGAAGGTCTGGCCCTCTTCCACGGTGATCACGCCGTCCTTGCCGACACGGTCCATCGCGTCTGCGATGACCTGACCGATGGACGAGTCGTTGTTGGCCGAGATCGACGCCACGTGGGCGATCTCCTCGGTGGTCTCGATGTCTCGAGCCTGATCGCCGATCGCCTTGACGGCGGTCTCGACGGCGGCCTCGATGCCCCGCTTGAGTTCCATTGGATTGGCGCCGGCGGCCACCTGACGGAGGCCCTCCTTCACCATGGCTTGGGCAAGCACGGTCGCGGTCGTGGTCCCGTCACCCGCCACGTTGTCGGTCTTGTTGGCGACCTCGTAGGCGAGCTTGGCGCCCATGTTCTCGTACGGGTCCTCGAGCTCGATCTCCTTGGCGATGGTCACGCCGTCGTTGGTGATCGTGGGAGCGCCCCACTTCTTCTCGAGGACGACGTTGCGGCCCTTGGGGCCGAGAGTCACCTTTACGGTGTCGGCGAGCTTGTCAACACCCGCCTGGAGCCCCTTTCGGGCCTCCTCGTTGAAGCGAAGATCTTTCGCTGGCATTTCCTATCAGCTCCTCAGTTGACGATGGCGAGAATGTCACGCTCAGAGAGGACGAGATACTCGTCTGAATCGAGCTTGACTTCGGTGCCGGCGAACTTCGAGTACAGAACCTTGTCACCCACGGAGACGTCCATGGCAATGCGCTCACCGTCGTCATCCCGGGCGCCGGGCCCTACTGCAATTACCTCGCCGATTTGCGGCTTCTCCTTGGCGGTGTCGGGGATCACCAGGCCGGACGGGGTGCGGGCTTCCGCATCCTCGGTCGGGCTGACAACCACACGATCACCGAGCGGCTGAAGCTTCATTCGTTGGCTCCTCCTTGAGCTTCTTGCGTGCTTACCGGCTGAGTCGGCCACCCACCCCCTCTTGCAGGGGTTATGGCGGCATTTGACCCGCCTGTTAGCACTCACGACTGTCGAGTGCTGGTGCGACCTTAGCACTCTTCAGGCAGGAGTGCTAATCGGATCTGAGTCGGGTCGACTCAGGTTTCGAGGGGGATCCCGGAATTCTAAACAGCCTGGAACTCATATATGGGCCCGTGCTGTAGGGAACGCCGAAGTCAGAGGAGCATGCCGGGGTCGACGTTTTCCGCCCAGTCACTGATCCGGCCCTGGGAGAGCCAGTGGGCGCCGGCCACCCCGATCATGGCCGCGTTGTCAGTGCAAAGAATCGGAGAGGGCAAAGCGAGGCGAACGCCTCGCTTTTTCGCTTCTTCTTCGAAGCGGTGGCGGAGACGGCGGTTGGCGAGGACTCCTCCCCCTCCGCCGAGCACCTTGGCGCCGGTCTCGTCGACAGCGTTGAAGGTCTTATCTACCAACACGTCCACGATCGCCTCCTGGACGGAGGCGGCCACGTCCTCGATCGGGGGCAGCTCTCCCGCCTCCCGGGCCTTCTCGATGAAGCGAACCACCGACGTCTTCAGACCCGAGAAAGAGAAGTGATAGGGCCGCTCCGGCAACGCCCTGGGGAATTTCACAGCATCCGGATCGCCACCGTCCGAGGTCCGGTCGATCGCAGGCCCGCCGGGGAACCCGAGGCCCATGACCCGCGCCAACTTGTCGAACGCCTCTCCGGCGGCGTCGTCAATGGTGTGGCCCAGTGTCTCGTACACACCCCAATCGCTGACATGGACGATCTGGGAGTGACCCCCCGACGCCAGCAGCACGACCGCAGGGGGTACGAACTCCTCGAACTGGAGCCGTGGGGCCATGAGGTGGCCCTCCATGTGATCGATCCCGACGAAAGGACGCTGTCGTGCCCAGGCCGTCGCCTTGGCAAACGAGTGCCCCACCAGGAGGGCACCGACCAATCCGGGGCCGGCGGTTGCCGCCACCCCGTCCAGGTCGTCGGGGTGGACCCCCGCCTCATTGAGTGCGTGGTGAGTCAAGGAGCGGATCGCCTCCACGTGGGCCCGGGCCGCCACCTCGGGCACGACTCCGCCGAACCTCTCGTGAAGGTCCACCTGAGAGGAGAGGACATTCGACAGGGTCTCGGTCCCCCGGACCACCGCCACCGCCGTCTCGTCACAACTCGTCTCGAAGGCAAGGATCGTTGGGTTCATCGCAGCCCCTCCAGAAACCCGGAACGGTCGATGTCGTGAGCCCACATGACGAGGGCGTCGTCGTCGTCGTAATAACCGGGGCGAATGCCCACCGGAGCCAGCCCCAACGACTCGTAGAGCCGCCTCGCCGATTCGTTCCCGCTTCGAACCTCCAAGGTGAGGTGCTTGGCACCCTGGCCGACAGCGCGCCGCATCAATTCGATGATGAGACGTCTTCCCAAACCCTCGCCACGCCGCGCCGGGTCAACCAACAGGTTGGTTATGTGGGCCTCTGCGCCCACAATCATCACGCCCCCAAAACCGACCAACTCGTCGTCATCGGCGGCCACCAGGTAGGTCCGCCCTTCTGCGGCGAGCTCCTCCCGGAAAAGCCTCTCGGTCCAGGGATTGGGCTGGTTGGCCGCCTCCAGGGCCATGGCCCGATCGACATCATCCACCACCATGTCCCGTATCGTGATCACGCCGACCCCCATGGGCCCTCCGATCTCAGCTTCTCCCAGTTGATGGTCACGTCGGGCTCCCTCAGGTAGAGCGGCCGTATCTCATCGGGTGCGGGGAAGTCATCCTTCTCGTACCGCATGGCCCCGATCTCGGCAAGGGCCACGGCGTAGGGATACCGGGGCTTTCCGGTTTTTACCCGGCTCATCCCACGCAACAGGCCGTCTGGCAGTTCTCCCACGTCTCCCACCACGAGACTCTCCTCAGACGTCGACTCGAGCATGGCCCTGATCACCTCGGGCTCGCACAGCTCGGTTGCGCCATCCTTGACCACACCCCCTGGGACGGGTCGGTAGCGGGCAACCGCGAACTCACCACGGCGAACGTCGACGATCGTCCAGATGAGCCGGTGACCGGTCTTCGCCTCTAGAGCGATGGCATTCACCGACGACCCGGGTATTACCGGAACGCCGAACGCCGCCGCGAGACCTTGCGCCGTGGCCAGCCCAACCCGAATGCCGGTGTACAAGCCGGGGCCGACGTCGACCACGACAGCGTCGAGGTCGCTGGCGGACCAACCCACCTGGTGGAAACAGAAATCGATGGCGGGGACGAGGAATGTGGCGTGGCCGACCCGATCGATGCGTGAGGCGGCCGCCAGGGTGGTTCGGTCCTCCACGAGGGCGACGGAGGCTCCAGGAGTCGCCGTTTCGATGGCGAGGATCCTCACAGCACCTCCTCCAGGTTCCGCTTTGCCCACGATCCGGCCGGGACAAGCTCGAGGACCCGCGTCTCGTCGGCTTCGACTTTGAACTCGATGCGCAGGTGGTCGTCGGGCAGCGCACCTTCCACCGCATCACCCCACTCGATCACCAAAACGCCGCCGGCCGCCAGCTCGAACACGTCCAGGTCGTCGAACTCGTTGAGTGAGCCGAGCCGGTATACGTCGACGTGGACCACCGGCATGAAGCCGCTGTGATATTGGCGAACGAGCACGAACGAAGGAGAGACGACCTGCTCTTCGACACCAAGTCCCACAGCGAGACCCGCAGTGAACAAGGTCTTCCCCACCCCAAGACCACCGGCGAGCACGATCACATCCCCGCGGCGCACCAGCGCGGCAAGACGGCCCGCACAGCCGGCGGTGTCGGTCTCGGTGGGGCATCGGACCTGCATCAGGAGAACAGCTCCAGCTGGTCGACCTCGTCATCGTCGAACGTGCCCCCCTCCCCGGGCTCCGCCCGGTACTCCCCCCGTTCCACGGGGGGAGAAACTGCGGCCGAGGCAGCGGGACCCAGTCCCGCCGTAGGCGGGGAGGGGGGCATCGAGTCCGAGGTCTCGTCAAGGATCGCTTTCACGGTCTGAAAATCTGCCTCCATGTCGGCCCTCACCTGGGGACGCCCCCGAAGTGCCGCGGCCGGGTGGAAGGTGGGCACCAGCGTCGCGCCCATCCACCATTTGAACCTCTGGCCACGCAGTCGGGTGATCCCGGTCTCGGTGCGGAGCAAGAGCTTGGTGGCGAAGTTGCCCAGGGTCACCACGACCTCGGGGCGGATCATCCGGATCTGCTCCCGCAAATACCCCTTGCAGGCCTCGATCTCGTCAAGCCGGGGATCCCGGTTGCCAGGGGGGCGGCACTTGAGGACATTGGCTATGTAGACCAAATCGCGGCTGATCCCGATCCCGGCGAGCAGCTCGTCGAGAAGGGCTCCGGCGGCACCCACGAAAGGCTCACCTTGCAAGTCCTCGTTCTTGCCCGGCGCCTCGCCGACCAGCATGAGGCGCGCCCCGACGTCGCCGACGCCGAACACGACGTTGGTCCTGGTCTCCGACAACCCACAGTCGATACAGACGAGTGCGCGATCACGGAGGGCGACGAATTCAGGGCTGGGCGAGGTCAACGGGGTGCCATTGTGGCAGCCTCTTCAGCGGGCAGCTGCCTTGACAGCTGCCTCGATGGCCGCAGCCGTCGCCCCGAACGCCGCCTCCGCCAGATCCTCGACGCCGCCGCCCTTGACACCGCAAGAGACACCAAACACCACATCCCCGTCGAACCGTGTGTGGGTGGGCCGGACACACACCGCCAAGGCGTCGTGGGCCCGCACCACCAGTCGGTTCAGCTCGATGCGGCTCAAACGGGCGTCGGTGGCGACAACCACCAGGGTCGTGTTGCCCAGGTCGCTGGGCAGCTCTGCCATTGGCCCCGGCTCGTGATCACCACCGGTCAACGGCTCTCCCCTCACCGAGAACACGTCACCAAGGGCGTTGAGCACCACAAGCGCCCCGACTGTCGCATCCTCGACAGATCGCACCGCCGAGCCGAGACCTCCGGGAGCTGAATGTTCGAATCCCCGCCACTTGGCGACAGTGGTCCCGGTTCCGGCGCCGACCCGACCACTCTCCACCGGGTTTCCGCTCGCCGATCGGTAGGCCGCCTCACCTTCCATAGGCCCGGGACGCACCGTCGAGTCGCCCGGGTAGAGGTCAAATACCACCGCGGCGGGAACGATTGGAACCCGGGCGACAAGGGTCTCGTGGCCCCGACCATCGGCCTCCAGCGCACGGACCACACCATCCGCCGCCGATAGGCCAAAAGCCGACCCCCCAGTCAGCAGGATCGCCTGGGCTTGCTCGACTCTCATTCCCGGTTGGAGGAGGGCGTACTCCCTGGTTCCGGGAGCTGCGCCTCGGGCTTCGGCCGTGACCACGTTGGGCTCGGGGAGCACTACCACGGTGCACCCGGTGCCGGCCTCGAGGTCGGTCCAATGGCCTACTTCGATACCGGGGACTGCCGTGATGGTCTCGTTCATCCCAGGTACCGCCTCGGGACTCTCGGACCGATGGAACAGACAACCTCGTAAGAGATCGTCTCCAGTTCTTCGGCCCACTCGTCGGCCGTGATCTCCTCACTGCCCTGACCACCCAGGAGAACCACCTCATTCCCAACTGCAACATCCTCGTCGCCGACGTTGATCATGATCTGGTCCATGGTGACTGCCCCCGCCAGCGGGAACCGCCGCCCCCCGATCAACGAGCACCCGTATCTCGACAGACCGCGGGCGAAACCGTCGGCATAGCCCACCGGTACCGTGGCGATTGTCGAGTCGACGGTCAACTCTTTCATGCGCCCATAGCTTGGTCGCTCCCCCGCAGCCACCCGCTGAACATGGGAAACATGGCTGACCAGTTTCATCGCGGGCATCAGTGAAACCAGCTGCCGGGTCTCGGGTGTCGGATGAAGCCCGTAGGTCCCCAGGCCGATCCGACACATGTCCCGCCGGGACTCGGGGAACAGGGCAGCACCCGCGGTGTTCGCCAGGTGCACCATGGGAGGGTCAAGACCTTCGATAGTCTCGTCGAACAGCTCGATCTGCAGCTTGGTGTACTCGGGGTCCTCGTCTGCCACCGAGAAATGGGTCCACAGGCCGGCGAGATTCAGGTTCGCCGAAGCGTTGATCTTGGCCAGCAGACGGCCGAGCTCCTCGGGGGCTACACCTACTCGGTGCATCCCTGTGTCGATCTTGACATGGACGTCGAAGGGGGCTCCCGCGGTCGCCATCGCTTCGACAAAGTCATCCCGGTAGGCAGTAGGGGTCAACCTCCAGCGGATGATGTCGGGAATCGACTCTGGTGAGGGTTGGCTGAGAAGAATGATCGGCGCCTCCACCCCCGCCTCGCGCAAGCGTGCACCTTCCTCGACGAGGGCAACTGCCAGCCATTCGGCTCCTGCGTCGACCGCGGCATTAGCTACCGGCACGTCACCGTGGCCGTAGCCGTCAGCCTTGACCACGGCGCAGACCGCCGACGGCTCTATCAGCTCACGGAACGCCGAGACGTTGTGACGAATTGCCCCCAGGTCGATCTCGGCATAAGTCGGCCTCACCAGGCGTACCCGGCAACACGATCGGCCAAGACGTCAGCGGTTACCGCTTGCTCCTTGGCGAGGTCTGCTCCGGCAACGCCATGCCAGTAGGCCCCGGATACGGCCGCCTCCAGGGGTTCGAGCCCACGGGCCCACAGGGCTCCGATCATCCCGGCAAGGACATCACCGGTTCCGATGCTGGCGAGTTCCGGCCCGCCGGTGTCGACCAGGATCGGCGTGCCACCGTCGGTGATCAGAGTGGGGTTGCCCTTGCGGAGGACTGTTATCCCCTTCTTGCGGGCATGAGCACGGGTGGCGAACTGGCCGGCACTGCCTCCTGTCAATCGTCGCAACTCCCCGACATGGGGTGTGGCCACCACCTGGGCATCGCCCTCGCGAGCCACGTCGAGCATTTCCGGGGTCAATCCACCCGCATCCAAGACCACGTTCTTGGCCTTGGCGAGGATCGGTCTCGCCTCGTCGTAGTCCGCCTCGGCTAGGCCGGGGCCGGCGACCACGACGTCAAACCGGTCGAGCCGTGCCTCGGCATCGGCCATTTGGAAAGTCGGCAGTTGGGGTGCCAGCTCGTGCACGAGGTCAGCATTGGGGGAGGCCACGACCACCGAACCCGCACCGAAGTTGAGGGCGCTCCTACCCGCAAAGACCGATGCGCCGACAATCCCTGTGGACCCACCCACGACGAGTACCGCCCCTGCTGACCACTTGTGTGAAGTGCGGGAGCGGGGTGGTCGAGAGGCGTCTGACTCCTCGGCCAGATAAAGACAGGGGCGCCCACCGTGGATTCCGATGTCGGCCACCGTGACTCTTCCGCAGTAGTCGGGGCCGTCACCGCGCACATGGCTGGTCTTGAGGGTGCTGAACGTGACGGTCTCCACCGCTCGGAAGGCAGCGTCGGCCACCTCACCGGTGTTGGGGTCGAGTCCGGTGGGGAAGTCGACCGCGACCACCGGTGCAGTTGTTGTCTCGATCCACGCCCGGACCTCGTCAGGAATCCCGCCTCTCACCCCTCCCCCGAACAGCGCATCGATCACTACGTCAGCGGGCTCGACCTCCCCGAGTTCGAGCATGCGCACCCCGACAGCCCGTGCCTTGGCAGCGGCATCGATCGCCTCTGGCGTCTTCGGCAGGGCGAGGGCGTGTATTTCCACATTGGCGCCACGCTGGTGCAGGTACCGGGCGGCCACGTAGCCGTCCCCCCCGTTGTTCCCTGGCCCGGCCAGCACGATGACCTTCTTCCCATATCCGGCGCCAGCACGTGCCGCGGCCATGGCAACGGCGTACCCGGCCTTGTCCATGGCAACGATCAGGTCACCCTCATACGCTTTGTCGACCCGCCGGTACTCGTCGCCGGTGAGGATGGGTTTCACAGTCCCAGGCTACGGGTTCTGGTCGTGTTCGCCGACCGCCACGGCCATCACCAACGCGGATGTGTCGGTGTGGGTGATGGTGACCAGCACCTCGGTGACCCCCAGCATCTCTGCTCGTCGCAGGGCTGTGCCAGTCATCCTGACGGTGGGCTTGCCCCCTCCGGTTATCTCGACGTCCTTCCACCGGATGCGCCGCCACCCGGTGCCCATAGACTTCATCACGGCCTCCTTGCCGGCGAACCGAGCGGCAAGGCGGCGTTCCGGCCGGGCGAATCTGAATGCGTACTCCCGCTCGTGCTCGGTGAAACACCGTTCGGCGAACCTCGGGTACTTCTCGAGCACCCTCCCAACCCGCTCGAGGTCGGCGAGATCGACACCGAGGCCGAGGATCTTCACGAAGTCAACACACCCTTCAGCGCATCGATCACCCGATTGCGATCTTCCTCGGACATCGAGGACCCGCTGGGCAGACAAAGGCCCCTGTCAAACAAGCTCTCGGACACCGAACCGCCGTACACCTCGAACTCCCCGAACACCGGCTGGAGATGCATTGGCTTCCATACGGGCCGTGCCTCGATGTCCTGAGCCTCCAGGGCGAGACGCACCTCTTCTCGATCGACACCGGCAACGTCAGGATCGATCTGGATACAGGTGAGCCAGAACGTTGCCCTGCTTAATTCTGACTCCGGCATGAAACTCACGCCAGGGAACTCCGCAAGAGCCTCTCGATACCCGAGATTGTGAGCACGTCTCGTCTCGACCCGGCGGTCTAGATCGGCTAGCTGTGATCGCCCCAGCGCGGCGAGAAGGTTGGAGAGCCGGTAGTTGTAGCCGATCTCGGTGTGCTGGTAATGCGGTGCCGGCTGTCGAGCCTGTGTCGCCAAGTATCTGGCTCGTTCGGCCCATTTGGCGTCATCGGTGACCAGTGCGCCTCCCCCACTGGTAGTGATGATCTTGTTTCCGTTGAACGAAAGTGTCGCTATGTCGCCAAACGATCCCGCCGGCTGGTCCTCATATCGGGCACCCAGCGCCTCGGCGGCGTCCTCGATGATTGGAATCCCAGCGTCCTCACATATCGGCTCAATGCGGCGATAAGAAGCGCACTGGCCGTAGATGTCGACCGGGATGCAGGCCGCGTAACTCGCCCGCTTAACCGCTTCTTGGAGTCGCTCGGGGTCCATGTTCCAGCTCTCTATGTCGCTGTCGATGAACACCGGCTCGGCGCCTACGTATCGAATCGCATTGACCGTCGCCGAGAAAGTGAGGGTCGAGACCAGGACCCGATCGCCTTCCCCCACCCCTCGAAGCAGCAGTGCCAGGTGAAGTGCCGCTGTTCCACTCGATAGCGCAACCCCGTGACCACGGCCTGTGGCCGTCGCGAGCTCACTCTCAAACGCGTCCACCTCCGGACCCAGCGGGGCTACCCATCCACTGCCCAAGGCGCGATTGATCGCGTTACGGTCTCTCGGATCAACATCAGGTGGGGACAGGTAGAGCCTCGACATCGGCAGGCGAGAGGCTACCGAGAATCGGTAACGCCGGAAGCCAGCTGCTCCAGGCGTGTCCTCACGCGATGAGCAACTCTGGATAGATCGAACCGCTCCCTTGCCCACGCCTGAGCCTCCTGGACACGAGATTCGGTGACTTCATCAGCCTCGAGAACAGCCTTTATGCGAAGCGTAAACTCGGCTACGTCCCCAACTGGAACCAGATCCGCATAGCGACCATCGCCGGTGATCTCACGCACCGGTGGTATGTCGAAAGCGACCACCTGTACTCCGGCGACCATTGCCTCGGCCACCGAGGTCCCGAGTCCTTCCATGAGCGATGGGAACGCGAAGACGTCGGCATTGGCAAGAAAGTCCCCGACTTGGTCGGTGTAGTCGATTATCGAGACATGATCGCTCAGATTGAACGCCTCAACTGCCCTCTCCAAATCGTGTGTCGCGTCTCCCCTGCGGCCGAGGATCACGAGGTGGGCCGGGACATCTCTTATCAGCTCAGCCAGGGCAGCGAGGAGATAGGTCTGACCCTTCTGAGCAGCCTGCCGGCCAACATTGAGGATGATTGGAACTCGCCGAGGTAAGCCCAACCTATCTCGGGTCAGCGGAGTTATCGGAACCAAATCTGACGGGACGCCTCTTGGGATGACCACAACACGTTCTGGGTCAACGCCAAGAGCGATACAGTTAGTAACGGCCGCATCGTTGGTCAGAGCTCTGAACCAGACGTGTGCTCCTCTTGCAGCCCAACCAGCCACGCCGCGCAGCACCCCCGCATACCAACTACCCGCGCCGGGTTGGAGTGAACGGTGGAGGGCAAGGTCGCCGGAGAGCGTCATTGTTGAGAGGATCGGAATCGACCTCCCCGACGCATACCTTGTGGCGAGTTGGGCAACGAGGTTGCCGGAGAAGAGGCTCGAGTGGACCACATCGGGCTTGAACTGGCGGATCACGCTGCGGAGACGGGCCACCCCCAGTGGCCAATTGCGGCCCGATCTCGATGACTGAAGCCCGAGCCAACGGTGCTCGATTCCTGCCGAGAGAAGCCGAGACTCAAGGGTTCCTCCGCCGTACAAGCTGACCACCATCTGCTCGGCAGAGCTGTCAAATGCCGTTATCTCGCGGACCAACCCATGCTCAGCACCGCCGGATCCGCTCAGCGAGTTGATGACGTTAAGAACTTTCATAGGTGGTATCGATCGTGGTGACTCATGGAGAGTTCATGACTCTCTTATCAACAAGCCCTACGTAAGCGCCTATGGTTCGAAAGGCCAAGAATGAGTCTTTAGACCTATCAAGAAAAACGCTCAAGCGGCCGCCGTTGCGGCCGAAACCTCTGGTATGGCCGGGTCGCCGCATCGCAGTCGCGTCGAAGCCCTCGCTCACCCTTGGCGACGCCGCTCGACTGGATACAGGATGTGAACAGCTCGCTCCGATTCCTTATGGGGGTGGCGCTCATGTTCATCCTGGTCCCGACGCTAGCCATGACCATGCCCGGTGGGATTGCCGATCTGAACCTCTGGGCCAGCACCGAACCCATCGGCAGCCGCGCAGGACCGACGGCCGTGGCATCCGGCGATGTGACACCTGGCATCGGTGGGATTTCCGATCGGCTGGGAGCTAGTGATCCGTTCTCGCCAGGACCAGAGTCCGAGTCGCAAGTCGGCGCTGCGGATCGCGAGACCACCTCGACAATCGCGAGCCAAGAAAGCACTACTTCGGATGCTGAGGCAGGCTCAGCTGAAGACGGCTCCAAAACATCGTCCGACGGCCTTCCTGCATCCACTACGCAACCACCCACTGAGTCGACAGGCAATGGTTCTGATGCAAGAGGGAGCGGGACGATCACCGGAGATGCTTGCCCATGCACCGTGACCGGGATCGTCGAACTGAAGGGCAACATCAGCCTCCAGGGAGACCTGATGGTGATGGGCGGAACGCTTGTGGCGCGACCGGGGGTCAATGTCGAGGGCAATGGTCACCAGATCATGTTCATGGACGGGGGCACCGCCGACTTTCAGGGAACTGAGGTATTTACGTGGTCCGGAAACGGGTCGAATGCCAACTTGACGCGCGATATCACCTTTTCGAATCTTCGCCGCATCATGTTCCACAATGGCGCTGGGCCTTCAATTCTGAAGTACTTCATCGTCGCCAACTCCGGTACCGGCGCTCTCGGCGACTACTCCCTACATTGGCACCTCAATGGCGACAGCGCTCGAGGCACGATTGTGCAGGGGGTGGTCGTGATTAACTCTGCAAATCACGCATTTGTGCCTCACGGTTCACACGGCATCACTTTCAAAGACACAATTGCCAAGAACGGCAGGTGCGATGCTTATTGGTGGGACCCCCCAGAGTTTCAATCCACGAGCACGGTAAACAATTCAAATGACATCGTTTACGACCACGCACTCGCCGACGGGGTGACTAACTGCATCGGAGACAGCCGGGGTTTCAGGCTATCTGCGTTCAACCTTGGGGCCGGTCGGGGCAACATAATTAGAAACTCTGTGGCGAGGAACGTAAAGCCATCCAGTCCCAAGGACTGTTCTGGCTTCCATTGGCCGGAGCTGCACCACGATCAGCCATCGTCGTGGACTTTCACCAACAACGCGTCGTTCAACTCGCTGTGCAACGGAATCTTCGTCTGGCAAAACGACTCGCAGACGCACACCATCAACGGATTTAAGGGCGACGGTATCGACCACGGCGCCTATGTCAACACGTACGACTACCGCAACATCAACGTCGACTTCGTTGAAGTTCACGCTCTCAGTTGGTCAGTTACCGGCGGAAGCATTGGGGTCGTCAAAGTATTCCGTCACGCGCTTCGTGCCGACCCCGTCGTATTCAGCGACGTCACGATTGATCGATTCATTATCAACAACGCTGACGACGGAGGGCACGTACCCGGGACATATGTGCTCTCAAATACGGGGCTGGCTTGCGCAGATATCGAGTACGTGTCGGTGGTGCCTGGCACCGTTGTCCGAATCGACGGCATTGACTGCTGACGAGGCTCGTCGCGTCAGAGAGCCACTAGGCGTGGCCCTAAAGCCATTGCTTCCAGACCCATGGCAATCTCGTCGAGATAGATCGCATTCATCGCAACAACCAGCGCTGGGTTGACATCCTTGAGAGCCGTCGGGGGCTCAACCACCACCCCGACTCCCGGCAGCCATTTGCCCTGCTTGTGAGGATTGATGTCGACAACACGCGCCTCTTCAACTCCAGTTGCAGCCATGAAAGCCACCGCCTTTGAGCCCCCACCCCAAATGGCTACTTCATCGCCTCTGCTGGTGACCGAACCAACAAGGTCGCGCCAACGCCGTACCGCCCCCATCGCTCTCGTGGCGAATTTGCTAACGAGGACTCCAATCTCGGTCGTGCTCTCCCCTGGCCCCTGATCAGGATCCGAGATGGCTGGGACGGCCGCTGCCAGCAAGTACTGCTCTTCAAACCCCCGCTCCATCCACGTCACGTCGAAACCGGAGCATCCGAGGGCTCTCCGCAGGGAGCCCATCGTGAAGTACGAGCAGTGCTCGTAATAGACGTCCCAAAATGCCCCCTCCTTCAGCACCCGTGCCGTGTCTGGAACCTCAGTGAATAGGACTGCGCCGTCGGTGCGCTGGGTTGAGGACCGCAACCAGGAGAAGAACTCGGCAACGTTGGGAATGTGCTCCATGAGGTGCCGGGTGAGTACCAGGTCCCCGGTCAGGTCTGTGTGATCTTGCCCGTATGTCTCTCGCCTAAATTCGATGGATGAGTCCGATCGCTCGATGCGATCAGGCAGAAATCCCGGATCGATACCGAGTCCTCGTGATATCCCTCTCTGTGCCAGGAGGCTCAGGAAATCGCCCTTCCCACAGCCGACTTCCAAGACCGACTTTCCTTCGAGATCAAAACGACGCACCAATTCATCAGCGAGCCACGCCGCAAACTCATTGAACCGTGGACTGAACGCCTGGCTCTCTTCAGTCGGCTGGGAGTAATCGACAAGCCTGGCGTCGAAGCGAACATTCTGAATGAACCCGCATCCCTCACAGAAGCCAAGCAGGATGTCGCCTCGCGGGTATGAGCTCGCCTCTTCCTTTGAATCGAGCAACACACACGTCTGTGTAGGGACCTCACGAGCTTCATAGAAGCCGATAAGACCGCTTTGGCCGCATGCGGAGCAGGGCGCCGAAGAGGCTTCCTCCCACTGCGCCATGCCTACGAGGCGCTGCAGCTGCTGACGTATCGTCACACGACCATTGGTCTCGGCATGGGAACTATGAACTGACCGCCCCGTGCGGCGAATTCGCTCTGTTGGGACATGATCTCCTCTTTGAAGTTCCAGGCGAGCAGAAGTAGGTAATCGACTGGCTCTGTCAACAGCCTCTCTGGGCCTGCAATCGGCAGCGGTATTCCGGGCATCTCCCACCCGTGTTTGTGCGTGTTCCGATCCACGACGTAGTCCAAGAATCTGCCGTCGATTCCGAGGTAGTTGAGAAGAATGGCGCCTTTTGCTGCTGCGCCGTAGGCGGCTATACGGGAGCCATCAGCTTTCAGATCTTCTAATAGCGACACCAACTCGTCGCCTCGCTTCTGTACTCGTTCTGAAAACGCCTCGTAGAACTCGTATGTGTGCACACCCGCTCGCTCTTCTTCCTCCAGGATCCCGGATACCGAACTGTCTGCTGGGCCTTTCCTTGAAAAGAAGGTACGCAAAGATCCGCCGTGAATTGCCAGGCGCTGAACTGATGTCAGTGTCAGTTCATGCCGGGCGAACAGGCTCTGTACCGATGCGACGGAGAAGTAGCAGTGATGCTCGTGATAGACGGTGTCGAATTCCCCGTGTTCGATCAGATCCCTCACGTACGGGAACTCCATGACAATCGTGCCCTCGGGCTTCAACAGCTCACCCATCGCTTCGATTAGTTCGTTCTGGTTCGGCACATGAGCGAGCACGTTGTTCCCCACGATCAGGTCAGCCCTCTGACCTTCCTTCGCCAGTCTGCGGGCGAGGTCGAGGTCAAAGAACTCACTGATTGTGGGGATTCCTCTCTCCCGCGCCGTACTCGCCGGCCCGGGAGCCGGGTCGATCCCGAGCACCGGAATGCCAGCCTTTTGAAACCACTGAAGCAAGTAGCCGTCGTTCGAAGCTATCTCCACAACAAGCGAAGTCCCATCCAGGGCCAGCATCTCGAGAAGATGACTGACATTACGGCGCGAGTGGTCCACTAACGCAGGAGAGAACGACGAGTAGTAGGGATACTCCTCACCAAAGAGCGTCTCCGGCCTGACCGTTTCCTTGATCTGTACCAAGGAGCAAACTGCGCAAAAGACAAGACTCAGTGGATAGCGAGGTTCGCCTTCCCTGCTCTGGCCTGGCGGGAAAAGAGCATCGGACAGAGGCATGGGGCCAAATTCGATTATCGAGACGAGATCCTTCGCACCGCAAGATCGGCAGCCCGTGATAACGGTGTAGTCCGACCCAAGCTCAGGCATGGCTGGAGGACGCTAGACGCAAGTTTGCGTCAAGATCACCTCGTTCTTGCAGCATCTTGATGTGCTGAATACGGAATAGAGAGCCAAAAAACTGCTCCTCGCTGAGCCCCTCTCTCCTGAAGGCTTCATACAACTCGCGGATCCCGGCCTCGACTGTCCACTTAGGTGTATAGGGAAGCATTCCGGCAATCTTGTCGCAGTTGACTCGGTAGTTCCGGATGTCGGGACCGGCCGATTCGGCCATCTCGAACTTCGCATCGGGAATAACGCCTTCGATCATGCGGGCCACATCACGAATCTGGTAGTTCTCCGCCGTTGACCCGACGTTGAATACCTCACTATGAATCGCCTCTCTCGGCGCCTCGATCGCGGCCAGAAATGCGAGTGCTATGTCCTCTATGTGCACAAGTGGGCGCCATGGCGTCCCGTCGGACTTCATAAAGACCCGATCCTGGGTCACTGCATAACCGACCATGTTGTTCACGACCAGATCCGCACGCAGACGGGGTGAGACACCGTATGCGGTTGCGTTGCGCAAAAAAACGGGACTGAAGTCATCGGACGCCATGGTCGACACCTCCCGCTCAACATGGATCTTCGACCATCCGTAGGGGGTAACAGGATTGATCTCAGACGTCTCGTCGACCCATCCACCCGGACTGGATCCGTAAATACTGCACGAAGAGGAAAAGACAAATCGCTCGACGCCCGCATCCCGAGCGAGTCCGGCTAGGCGCACTGCAGCAACGTGGTTGACCTCGTCTGTCACGGCGGGACTCAGATCTCCCACTGGATCGTTGCTGATGCCGGCGAGGTGACAGATCACGTCGACGCCATCGAGATCAGAGGCTGTGATATCGCGAATATCCTTGTTCTTCGCAGGGATTTCAGAGATGTCTTCGCCGAACCTGCAGTCCCTGAACAGATAGCTATCGAGACCCAAAACCTCGTGGCCAGCGTTGGACAGAACCTGGGTCAAAACGGAACCGATATAGCCGTTGTGCCCAGTGACCAACACCGTGGAACTCATGACCACAACTTCCAGGGAGCGGAGCCGTCCTCCCAGAGCCGATTAAGGTGAGTGCGATCGCGCACTGTGTCCATCGGCTGCCAAAACCCGGTGTGGCGATATGCCATAAGCTCGCCATCAACTGCCAATTTCTCCATGGGTTCTCTCTCCCACTGCGTGCTGTCTCCTTCTACGTAGTCAAATACGCCGGGCTCACAAACAAAGAACGCTCCGTTGATCCAGCCTGAGCCAATTGGCTTCTCGGTGAATTCCACGACTTGATCGCCTTCGAGTATCAGCTGACCGAATCGCGGGGGAGGATGGACTGCAGTAACGGTGACGAGCTTTCCGTGTGACCGATGGAACTCGAGAAGCGCGCGCAGATCGACATCGGAAACACCATCCCCCCAAGTCAGGAAAAATGTCTCGTTCCCTAGGTAGGGAGCGAGACGCTTGATGCGCCCGCCGGTGTTTGTCCACTTACCGGTTTCAATTAGGTCGACGGTCCAATCCTCGGTGTTGCCGTCGTCATGCACCTCCATCTCCCCGGTTCGGAGCCGCACTCGCATGCTGTGAGCAAGCCCGTGGTACTCGGCGAAATAGCGCTTGATGTCATCACCCTTGTATCCAAGAGCGATTACGAATTCCTTGAACCCAAAGTGATCGTAGTGGCGCATGATATGCCACAGGATCGGGCCTCCCCCGATATCGACCATCGGTTTAGGGCGGACGGCCGTCTCCTCCGCCAATCTGGTACCCCGCCCACCGGCCAGTATTGCTGCCTTCACAACTCGTTACCCCCCACTACGGAGAGTGGGCACTGTACACTGTCGGCGCTTGTACTCGCTACTCGTGTAAAGCGCACGAACGACCCGCCCCTACCGGCGTCCACCCAGCAGAAAGCGCTTAATGTCCCAGGCAAAACCCTTCAGCCCCTCTCGGAAGGCGTAACCAAACAACGAGCCCACGGTCTTCAAGCCCTCGACAGGAGCCTTGGAACCCTTGATCCCGATGCGAGCGTGCTCCCACCAGAGCCTGACGTGAGGAAAGCGGTGGCTGCTGTTTGGATCCAGCCAAGAGAGCATCGCCTCGGCCGTCGTCCTCACATCGTTGTACGTGCGAGTAGCAAGGACCTCAGGGATTTGATAGATGCCTCCGCACAGAGCCAACTCCTCCAAGAGCAGAAAGTTGGCATTGAGCTTGTTGGACAAGAGCCCGGTGGTCTCGAGCGCCGAACGGCGAATCACGCCGTAGATAGGGTCTCCTGCATAGCCAAGGGCGCTCCAATTCAACATCTGACGAAATCGATGCCCTGCAGTCCTTCCCTCAATTCGAAATGCCTGATCGGGCCGATACTCGCGTAGAAGATTCCCGTCTGAATCCGTGATGCGCTCCGACCAGTGGACGACTGCAAGATCAGGCCGCTTCTCGAGAGCGTCGACTGCCTTTTCGATGGCCGATGGGTCAAGAACGTCGTCGTGGCTCATCCACTTGAAATATCGGCTTGAACCCTCCACGAACACTCGATTGAAGTTCCTCGTAGCACCAAGATTCACCGAGTTCCCCATGTAAACGATGCGATCATCTTCTGCTGCAAGTCGTTTGCAGATTGCACCAGTTCCATCCGTCGACGCATTGTCAGATATCAGGATCGTGATCCGATCGTAGGTCTGGTTGAGGACTGATCGAACGGCGCGTTCAATTCCCTCCGCGCCGTTGTAGACAGGAAGGCCTACATCAACCCACGTACGATCCCTGGCCGGAGCCTCGACTTGTGCGCTCGTTGGTTGCTCTTCACCCATGGCCCATCAGTTTGAGCCGACCGGGCAGCAGGGTCAAACCAGCTCTTGGGGCGCGCCTAAGGTTCTCCGGTGCAAACTGCCCGCCGCACCTTACGATTCATGCTACTCGGAGTAATGATCGCGGTGGCAGCGCTCCTCGTATGGTCAGGATGGGACTATGTGCGCTACCGCGCGATCGGCGTTTACGAGGTCGACCTTCCACCGGTTGCTGCCTTCGCTGACAGCTATTCCTTCGCCTTGGGTGAAACCGTTGATCTCTATGTGCATGCCAAGGACGCGGTGGTTGGGAATCTGTTCCGATTGGGCGAGTCGCGAGAACTTGTTCTTTCGCAGTTTCCTGTTCCGGCACAACCCCAATCGAACACGTTTGCCCTCCGGCGTGGGCTTGACTGGACTCGGACCACCGAGCTCCCCACCGATGGGCTCGAACCCGGCTTCTATTCATTGGAACTCTCTATTGGTGGTATGGACGCTGAACATCCGTACATAGTCCCGATCATCCTCAAAGGCCAAGCCGCCGAAATAGCGGTAGTACTAAGTACCAACACATGGGACGCGTATAACGCCTTTGGAGGAGTATCCAACTATGTCAACGACCACTTCGGCTTCCTGACTCGTCGCATAATTGACGAAGTCGAGTTCTGGGGTGGCCGGTTTCCCGACATTCCCCTCCCATACTCGCGGCCCAACGACGCTATCTCGTTGGATCTCGCCGGCCAAACGGACCCAACCACCCACTATTCCTCGCGGCTGGCGCGACATGAGTGGACTTTCATCGCCTTTCTCGAGGCTAATGGCTACGCATACAGCCTAATTACCGACCGTGATCTGGCGTTCGAAACCGATTGGATGGAAGCCGCGGTTCTTGTCTTTCCCGGCCATTCAGAATATTGGTCCTCAGAGATGTTCTTTGCCTTCGAACGATACGTTCATGCCGGTGGCAGAGTCCTGATGACTGCTGGCAACCCCATGTTGAAGCGAGTGACCTTTCGCGACGGCTTCCTTGATTTCCACCAGGCAACGGTGGCGGAGGAGGACATAAACGAACGAATCGGAGCCGCGTTCAATCGACGGGGCATTTTCACCTCAGCTCCGTTTGAGGTTCTCGTACCTGATCATTGGGTTTTCGACGGAACTGGACTCGCGATGGGCGATTTGTTTGGGATGGCGAGTACGACCCGCCCCGTCGGCGATTCTGCAAATGCCGCGAACCGGGTCGGTCAAGGTGCCAGCGGCTTCTTCACCCTCAAACCCGGACAGGGGAGCGGAGGGTTTGACGTTCTCGCCGTAGGTCTCAATGAGGACGGAGGAGCACACATGATGTTTCGCGAGACATCATCTGGCGGGTGGATATTCAACTCTTCCTCCGGCACGTTCACTGGCGCACTTATGGAAGACGAAGTTATCAGGACAATCGTCACAAATCTGCTAGACGATGCCCTGTCACACCAGCCTGTTTCTAATGCTCCCTGAGTCTTCAGAGCCTGCAATCAGGGCGAGCCTTTTGAGAAGAGGTCTTTGATCGAAGCGAACTGCGGCTTGAACGCGGACCAAAAGCCGAGCCTTCCTATCGACACATAAAGAGTTACGCCCAAGAACACGGCAAGGGCTGCTTCCAAGATTGGTGTCGTGTCCCAAATCAAGTAACGCCTGACCAGAAAGACGAGAACGCTCATAGATGCTGCCGACGCGAGATACGGACCGATCGACCGGATGAGGCTCCGAATTGGGAACCCAATGAGGCGCTTCAGATGGGCCTGCAAGTAGAATAGCCCAGCGACCGAAGCCGCAAAGACCGCCCACGCCACTCCGACCAACGATCCGTGTTCGTAGGACATCGATAACCCAGCTACCAGCGCAACCAACGAGACGAGCCCGGTACGGATGAGAACCGCAGGCCTGCCCAGGGCCGGAAAGATCGGATGTGCAGTTGCTGAAATAGAAAGCACGGCTGCGGCCACTGCGATGACCCGCAGGGGCTCAACAGCCGAACTCCACCCGCGACCGAACCCGATCTCGATCACGAGATCCGCCACCGCAGCTAGCCCGAGCACGGTCGGAAACACCAAGAAGGCAGCAAGCCTCACGACCCGGACGTAGGCCGAGACAATCCGAGGCGTGTCGCTGCGAATTTTCGATACGACTGGGTATAGGACGTCTTGAGCAATGATGGTGATACGCCAGCGGAGAAGGCTGGGTATCAGATAGGCCACGTAATAGATCCCTAGCTGAGCAGTTCCTAGGCGGTTGCCAACGAACCAGTAGTCCGCATTCTTGTTGGCATACGACACAACGTCTGCTCCCAATACGCCGAGACTGAATGATGTCTCATCGCGGACGACGCCAATCTCAAACTCCAACCTTGGTCGCACGCCCGATGCCAGCAACGATCCGAAGAGGATTACGGCGCTCCGAACAATGTGGCCGACGACTACGGCCAGAGCCCCAAAACCGGCGATCGCAAGAGAGATGGCGACGACACCGTGCATCACCGAGCCGCTGATATTCACGATCGCCACCCGTCGAAACCTCAGCGACCGAATCAAGTGACTTGATGGAATTCGCGATGTAAGACT
>JAWWBL010000014.1:0-27374 GCA_033720975.1 Acidimicrobiia bacterium
AAGAGGAGCTGAAGGCTCCTTTCAGCTTCAAGCTGATGATCGTCCTGACCGTGCTGTATCTGGGCTGGCGGCTGGTTCAAGGCGTTGTGTGGTTATGGGAGAGAATCGCCGGATAAGGGAACAGGTCTTCACCGGAGACAATCACCTCGTGGTAGTGGCGTATTTCCTCTAGCACGCGCTCTCGGTGACGGGTAGCCTCACTGAGCGGTGAGGCTGAGGAGGCGGGCAGAGCTGGGCGTCCCGGGCGTGTCGCACGACGGCGCTCTGGTTCGCTCTGGAAGTCCGTATCTGGTGGCCGGCGCCCTCGCCTTGGTCCTGACGGTCTCCTTCTATACGACGGCCCCCAAGACGAGCGTGTCGAGCGATCCCCTGGCCAATGTCCTCACAGCATGGACTGTGGCCGAGCACGGATCGTTCGTCCTGAGCGAGCACGAGCAGTTGGTATCACCCCATGCCTACTTCCAGTTGACTTGGATCGTCCGAGGCGAGGATGGCCCGGTGAGTATCTTCCCGCCTGGTGCCGCCCTGCTCGCGGCTCCGCTGTACGTCGTCGGTCCGGATGAGTTGATTCCGGCTGCCGCGCAAGGTGCGGGAGGGGACTCCTTTCACTATGGCCTGCCTCGCCTTGAGCCGAGTGTCCTGGTAGCCGCGGCCTCCACCGCGATCGCCGTGGCATTGTTGTTCCTCACACTCGTCCGGGTCGGAAGCCTCCGCGAGGCTCTCGCTGGCTCCTTGATCTTCGCAACCGCGACCGGAGCATGGTCTGTGGCGTCCCAGTCCCTTTGGCAGCACGGCCCGGCGATGATGTGGCTTGCGGTCGCTCTATGGTCCCAGGGCTCTCTGAGACGGGAGCTCGCATGGATCCCGGCCATCCTGACGCGGCCCCTTGTAGCGGTGTTTGCCGCGACCAAATTCGTGTACGAGCTCTTCATGGATCGCAGATGGAGGCGGTTGGTCCTGCCGGTCGCGTTCGTCTCAGCAGGAGCAGCGTTGTTCCTCGTCTACAACAGGCTTGCCTTTGGGTCTTGGTCACCTCTCGCCGCATACGCCGACCTCCACGTCCTTTCGCTGTGGGATACCGACTTGATCGCCTGGGGCCGGAACATCGTTGGCGCCGTCGTGGACCCAAAACGCGGCTTGCTGATCATCTCGCCCTTCTTGGTGGCGCTGATTCCGGGCCTTCGTGCAGCCTGGAAGGCATCGCCCGGATTTGTCAGAGCGTCTGCGATGGCCGGAGTCGCCTATCTCTTGATTCATTACAAAACCCACCATTTCGCCGGGGGTGACCGCTTCTTCGGATACCGATATCCGTTGGAAGCGCTTCTGGCAGCAGCCCCGCTGCTGTATCTCAGCTACCAACAGTGGGTCAGAGACCATCGCTTCCGACTCGCCCTTTTCGGATCGGGCGTGGCCGTGGCGATCGGTCTGCAGGCTTACGCGGTCCTAAACCCCTACCAGTTCTGAGGGGCACCCCCTGAGTCGGGCTGAGAGGATTTGAACCTCCGACCTCTTGACCCCCAGGTAAACACTCACCCATCTCGGCCCCTCGAAGCCCCTGCTCAGAAGCCCGGACTTCGTGCCCTTGAAAACCCCACTTGACATGGGGCTTTACGCCTGTCAAGTGGCGTGATCGCCGCCTCCCCTGTATTGCCTCGGGATTCGGCTGACCCCCCTGATTTTCTGATCCACGACCCCCACACGACCCCCAGAACCCCCAATTCGGCCCAGTTCCGGGGACCGGCCCCCGAACCGTCTGCTCTGATCCCTAAGCCGCGAACCCTGATACCTGTACTCGCCTCTCCGTATCCGTCTCCGCCGCTCTCTCTGCTCGGTGTCTGTGTCTCTCTCACCTCTCTCGATCTCTGAAGGGTACCCCCGTGCCTTTCGCTCTCTCATCTGATCTGCGTGATCCGCGTGTACATCAATCTGCTGCATTCGTGAGCACGATCTGCGTGAGCGCTTTGATCGGGTGCGTGAAGACCGACTTCCTCAGAACTCGTCGCTGCGTGAGCGCTCTGATTCAGGAGAACATAAGTGCCTGTTATGTTGCAGTTCATGCCGTGTCTCGGTGAGTTATGACTTCACCCAATTGCTCACTCGGTGGAGCGGCGAAGAAGCGTCCAACGTCGGAGACGAACTCGTTGATCTTGTCGTTGACTGCAAGCAATGCTTTCTTCAGTGCGAAACACGGAGAAGGATGTGGGCCATCCCGTCCCGCCTTCGGCGACTAATTGCCATCAGAGCAGGCCAGGGAATCCAGGGATCGATCCGTTCCTGATCGAAGTGATTGACAAGGTCCCAACTACGCGGTAGACGCACCGTCAGACTGTCTTTGCAGGAGACACATGGCCGTGCTGCGTCGATCTCGTCGGTGGATCCTCTTGGCAGTCGCCGCCGCCGCTCTGACACTAGGTGTCCACCTCTTCGCCCAGGCGCATGACTTTGGAGGGACAGGCGGTTGTGGCTACGAGGTGGGCAACTCGGGCTGGCAGGCACTGACAAACTGCACGAGCAAGGCGAACAACAAGTGGCATGCGGTGTACTTCGGGGTGGTCGGCAACCAGTGGGCCGGTATCGACTACGCGACCGAATACGCTCTCGACTACCTGTACGACCCGACGGATCTTGTCGCCTATAGAACCTGGTCAGATCCCTACCCCGACGTCATTGTCTACGACCACGACGTTTACGGGAACAACGGTGCCGTCGCCTGGGTGGACTGCCCGGCCAACAACACGGGTATTGGGGGCTTGGGTGCGTCACGGTGGTGTCGCGGCCAAATCCTGAGGTACAACGCCTTCTACGAGCCGTTTTGGGTGGATGAGACATGGGCTCGCGCAGGCCTCGCATGTCACGAACTTGGTCACACCGTAGGTCTTCGAGAGGACACTCATGAGACCTCAGGATGCATGGCGGCCGGCGCAAAGGATTCACCGGACGGCTGGTACTACGACCCGTGGCTCCACCAGCACTCCAAAGACCACATCAACGCCAATTACTAATGAGATGAACAGACAATCGCTCCTGTCGGCCCTGACGATGCTCCTTGCTCTCCTTTTGGCAAGCTGCAGCGGGCCCGGCGGCGGTACCGCCCGACCACCGGCTCAAGACCAAGTAGTGGCCCAACCCACCTCCACGGCCCAGCCGCCCATTGTCGCTCCAACGACAACGGTGGGACGTGTCTCGACCGCCAATCGAGCGGCCTTGGACTTCTGGTCGAGTGCAGCAGGCTTCTACATGGGTGCCACGGAAGCCGAACGATTCGGAAGTCTGGACGACATCGCACGAGACTCATCGGTGGCCGTGTTGGCTCGCGTGGTGAGCCCGGGGCCGTCGAGAGTCATTGCTGGTGACGAAGGGACAGAGGATGTTCTCGTCTACGAGAGCGTCATAGTCGAGATCCTCGACGTCATGTCAGGCCACATGAGCGAAGCTCACCAGATCGGCGATCTGCTCGTACTCGAACAGGTGGGGACTCCGCCGGAGGACGCCATCGGAACCACCGCGGTCCTCTTCCTCCGAGACAAACAGGACATGTTTGGCTTTCCCTCTGACGCGGAGCCTCGCCCGGAGGAAGAAGGCCTCTACCGCCTAGTGAGCAGCCAGGGTGTCTTCATCGACCGCGGTGACGGGGTGGCCGTCAATCCCATCATTGAGATGGTGAGGTTCATGCGTTCAGGCGAGCCCGGGACGTTTACCGACTTTGTCTTCGACGATTCCATCAGCATCAACCAGGACACCTATCCCGTAGCTGCCGTGGCAAGGCAAATGACATTGACCGAACTGATCGACCTCATCGCGTCGATGGGCGAGTAGCCCTTCGGCCCAGTTAGGCCACCGCTCCATAACCGGCATTATGTACACCTTGCGTGATCGCTCGCCTGTACTTGTACCTGAGCTTGTGCTCAGCGTGAGCGCACCCACCCTCGAACGCGCCGGACTGCCACGGGTTCAGCCCCGCAGCCTCCGCGCCACGTGGGTCGATTTCATGATCGACAGCGGCGTGCCTCAGAACGAAGTGCGCGACGCTGCTGGTCACGACTCCATCGAGATCACGCTCGACGTGTACAAGGGCACTACCTCGACTGCGAAGCTCGCTGACTCGATCCTGGCCGCAGCAGCCCGCAACGCAGCTTCACCCGGTCAGGCCATCAACGCCGCAGCGGGGATCGTCGTCGTGACGGGTCAGCACTCCGATGGCCGGATCGCTTCGGTCGAGGGCTTGCACCCGGACTGGACCCCGGACGGAGCGCAGCTCGACGCTGACGTGATCCCGCTCACCTGATCGCCGCACCCGAGACCAACTCCCCGGTCAACTCCTTCCTGCCTGCGGAGCCACGACCCCCGGCTTCCCTTCGTCGCTGGGGGTCGTTCTCGTGAGCTAGGTTCACCCCGATGGCAGGAAGACACGCAGCCCCCGAAGTCGTCGAACTTCGCTGGAACCGCGAATACATCTCCGTGTTCATCTCGTCGGCCCTCGTCGCGGCCACACCGCTTCTCGTGTTTGCATCGGGCGTGAACAGGTTGCTGATCGACTTTCGGATCGCTTACCAGGGCGTCTCACTGCTGCTCCTCGCTCTCGCCCCCGTGGGAGCCTTTGTCGGAGCCAAGCGAGCGCACCAGAGATCGAGCATTCACCTCGGTTGGTCGATATGTCTCGGCGTCACAGGACTCGTCGCCGCGATCCTGACCGCGTTGTACGTGAGGGGCTGGCTGCTCTCCTAACCGCCTCGAGATGCAGCCCCAGCTCTGCGTGAGACGTTCGCCCGTGAACTGATCTCGAGCACTGATCTCGAGCACTCGCCCAGCCCCCCTCAAGCGCACCTTGACGGCTGTCCAGAAATCGCCCCAAATCAGCCCGATTTCGGCCAAATCGACCCCCATACCACCCCCAAACCGCCTATTTCGGCCCTTCTCGGCACCCGTGATCTGGCCCCAGATATGCGAAATCCCCCGTGTCTACAGGGGATTTCTTGCTGTCGGGCTGGGGAGATTTGAACTCCCGACCTCTTGACCCCCAGTCAAGCGCGCTAACCAAACTGCGCCACAGCCCGGAATGAGCTGATGCTATACCCGCCACCACCTCTACTAACCGGTTAAGGGGCGTTCGCGCTGTGCCGATCCTCCAATGGGAGGTCGCACTTTGCCCCACAGAGCACTCAGAACAGCCGGAGCCATGGTGGTGCTGCTCGTCATTGGCGGGTTGGCGGCCTATGAGCTCTTTCCCCGTCAGGCTGGCGCAGACATCCAGGAAGTCGCCAGCCCTGCCGCGGCGCCTACGACGAAGGCTGGCCCGGAGGCTCAAGTTGACGAGGCCTTCACTTACACCGTCGGAATGCTCTCGAGTGTCACCACCGACAACTTCTGGGCGTTCTATGGAAGAGAGGCGTCAGTGTGGAACGCATACGTCCTCGGTCCGACCAAGCCCGCCCTCTTCACTCTCAACCCTACGACCGGCGCCCTAGAGCCCGAGGTCGCAATCGAGATGGCTGAGCCGGAGCGCAACGGCGGCACGTGGACGGTAAGCCTGAGACTGAATGATTCGCTCAGCTGGAGTGATGGAACACCAATAACCGCCCACGACTTCGCCTACACGTTCGAGACCGTCCGATCCCTCGAATTGGGTGGTAGCTGGGAAGCCGCCTTCCCGCGAGAGATCGTCGCGGTCACTGCCGCTTCTCAGTTCGAGCTCGAGATCACCTTCTCCGCGAGACCCACACTGGCCGCGTGGCCCCACAGCGTGGGAGTGGCTCCGATAATGCCGTCCCACGTCTGGCGCGATATCACCAAAGACGCCACAGCTCAGGATCTCTACGCCGGCGCAGGGCTCGGGGACGTGGCCGGGGGGCCCCTGGAAGTCCTGTCCATCACAGAACATGAGATTGTCAGCGCCGCCAATCCCGGTTACGGGATAGGGACGCACCCAGACAAGGTCATCTACCGGGTCTTTGCCAGCCAGGACGAAGCCGTCGAGGCTCTAGGCGCGGGCCGAATCGACGCAATCCTCTCACCTCAGGGGCTCACAGCAGAAAACTCCGAGATCGCAGCGAGCCTCGCGGCGGTGACGGTGAACGTAAGCCCCTCCAACGCCATCCGCTACCTCGGCTTCAACCTCAACCGGGAGCCAATGTCCGAGCCGTCCTTCCGTACCGCCCTCGCCACCCTCCTCGACCGCGAGCGACTGGTGGCGGAGATAACCGGCTTCCCAACACCTGCCTATTCCTTCGTCAACCCGGCCAACCCTCGCTGGTTCGACGCCGCGGCCGCAGAACAGATCTCGGCTGCCTTCTCCGGTGACCTGGCTGCCCGGCTCGAGAACGCGGTCAGGCTCCTCACCGATGCGGGCTACCAATGGGACCAGGTGCCGTCAGTGGGCGCCGACGGTCACGTGAGCCCCGGCACGAGTCTCACGATCAATGGGGTACCCCCGGCGCCTCTCACGATCCTCACCCCAGGGGACGCCTACGACCCTCATCGCCCCCGCTATGCCGCCGAGATCGCCGAGATCCTCGGATGGCTCGGATTCAACGCAGTGCCGATCGAGACCGACTTCGACACTGTGGTCGACCTGGCGTTCACCCCGGGCGACGACGGAAGATGGCGCTACGACATGTACCTCCTCGGGTGGACGTTGGGCAGCCCCGCCCTGCCGGACTACTACCGACATCTCTTTGCCCGAGACGGCCAGCTCAACAACACCGGGTATGCAAGCGCGGTCTTCGAGGAGCAGCTCGCCCGGTACGAGGGCGCGTACACCTACGAAGAGGCGTTCGCCGCCCTCTGGGAGCTGGAGGCGACGCTGGCGGCCGACCTTCCCTACCTGCTGCTCTACACGAGCCCGATCGCAGAGGCCTATCGGTCCGACCGCATCACCTATTCGACGTCGGCCGGCCTCGGCGGCCTTCAGGGAAGGCTCGGAGGGATCCGTGACGTGAGCCCGGTCGGTTAGAGAACCACAATTACCCTCCCGTAGGTGACAGAAGAGAGAGCCAGCAGCCGGGTACTCACGGTCCCCAATCTCGTCTCGTTCCTGCGGGTTCTCCTCGTTCCGGTGTTCTGGTGGCTCCTACTTGGTCTCGATGACGTGCGCGGAGCCGCAGCTCTGATGCTCTTCATCGGGACTACGGACTGGGTGGACGGCTACCTCGCCAGGCGGCTGGATCAGGTGTCGAAGCTGGGCAAAATCCTGGATCCCGTTGCCGACCGGCTGATGATTGCTTCAGCGGTCGTAGCTGGGCTCGTGGCCGACGTCCTTCCCGAAGTTATCGTCTGGCCCCTCATCGCTCGCGAGCTGTTCATGGGGCTCGTGACCTTTTACCTCGCGAGTAGGGGAGCGGGGGCGCTTGCGGTCAGGTACCTCGGGAAGTTCGCGACGTTCGTCCTCTACGGGGCAATTCCTTCGTTCTACCTGGCCGCCTCCGATGTCCTGCCAGAGGTCTTCAATCCGTTGGCATGGTTCACCGGCGTGATCGGTGTGCTCTCATATTGGATCGTTGCGTTCCAGTACGTGGGCGACGCTCGTCGAGCTTTGTCAGGGTTAGAGTCACGCCCAGTCGAGATGGAGCGTTGATGCAGGTACCCGAGGATCTTCTGTACACCCCCGAGCACGAGTGGATTCGAAAGATGGGCGACTCGCTCATTCGTATCGGAATCACCGACTACGCCCAGGACCAGCTCGGGGACATCGTGTATGTGGAGCTGCCCACCTCTGGAGCGAGCGTTGCCAAAGAGGATCTCGTAGCAGAGATCGAAAGCACGAAGTCCGTCGGTGAGGTCTACTCACCCGTGGCGGGGGAGATCACCTCGATCAACGAGAGCGTCGCAGAGAATCCCGAACTTGTGAACAAGAGCCCCTATGACGAAGGGTGGTTGGCCGAGATCGCCATCGACGGGGAATTGGACGACTCCGCTCTGCTCGATGCCGAGGGATACCGCAACCTGACGGAGTGACCTGACCGGCACACGCCCTACCGGGGTTTATCATCTCCTGGGATGACGGACGACCGACCGACCGGCGAACCCGAGTCGAAACCTCAAGTTGAGATAGAGACCGACCCAACGGTGCTCTATGTGCCACTTCCGGACCGATCCGAGCACCCTCTTACCGAAGAAGAGGCAGCGCACATCGAGGGCATCACCGGATACGCGATTGTCGTCGAGCGCGGGCCGAAGACAGGCATGACCTACCTGCTACATCCCGGCACGACCACCGTGGGCCGGCACCCGGAGAGCGACATCTTCCTCAACGACGTCACGGTCTCGAGACATCACTGCCGGTTCATCGTCACCGAAGACTCGCTGGCCATTGAAGACAGCGGATCAACCAACGGGACCTACGTCAATGATCAGCGCGTGGATCGCGCTGATCTCCGAGCCGCCGACGAGATAATCGTGGGCCGTTTCCACTTCGTCGTGGCTCACGGAGATGGCTGACCGAGAAGTGCTCAGCATCGGGGAGGTCATCAGCCTCCTCCGCGATGACTTTCCGGACGTGTCGGTGTCCAAGTTGAGATTTCTGGAGAGTCAGGGCCTCATCGACCCCAAACGATCGCCCAGCGGCTACCGGCTCTTCGACAACGAAGACGTCGCCCGGCTGCAGTTCATTCTCAAGCAGCAGAGAGACAACTTCCTTCCGCTCAAGGTGATCAAGTCGAAGCTGACCATGTGGGAGAGGGGCGAGGAAGACGGCATGACGGCTGCACTGTCCGACGTCACCTCGGAGAAGCACCCGGTAGACCGCGCCGACCTACTCAAGCGCTCAGGACTCACGGATGAGCAACTGGACCAACTCGAGGACGTCGGCTTGATCGCCCCCGCTCCGGGCACCGATGTGTACCCCCACGAGTCGAGAATCGTTGCGTCTGAAGCTGCTCGACTGATGGAGCGAGGGCTCGAGCCCAGGCACCTGAGGACGATCAGGCTCTCAGTGGAGAGAGAGGCAGACTTGATCGGGCAACTCGCAGCGCCGCTCTTGAAGGCCATGAACCCCGACGCGAGGACCACCGCCCGAGAGATCCTCGAAAGTTGCTCCGACTCGATACAGGCCATGCATCGGGCTCTTCTAGGAGTCGAGCTCAGGCGACAGCTTCACACATGAGCAACCGTCTCCTCGTTGCCGTCCTTGCGGCGGCCACTCTCGTCGCCGTGCCTGGCCCGGCAATCGCCTCTCACGTTGTGTTACCGGTGAGGGTCGACGATGGAATCACCGTCGCCGGACCTCCAGACGTCTCGGCGGCAAGCTGGTTGCTGTACGACGAGAGCACCGACCTCGTGCTCGCCTCATTTGCACCCAACGAGGAGCGGGCAATGGCTTCGACCACCAAGATCATGACGGGGCTACTGGTATTGGAGCAGGCGAGTCTCGACGACATGGTGACGGTGTCTTCACGGGCCGCGGCCGCGGGGGAGAAGGAGATAGATCTGGTCGCAGGTGAGGAGTTGACCATGGATGCGCTCTTCAAGGCCCTTATGATCCACTCGGCGAACGACGCCGCCATAGCCATTGCCGAGCACATCTCCGGGTCGGTCGCGGCGTTCGTAGCGCTCATGAATCAGAGAGCAGCAGAACTTGGGCTTGAAGGAACCAGGTTCGCCAACCCTCACGGCCTTGATGCGCCGGACCACTACTCAACGGCAGCCGACCTTCTCGCACTCACACGGGTGGCCATGTCACACCCCGAGTTCGCAACCGCAGTCCGTGCCCGAGGCCTCGTCTTCCCACCGACCCCCGATGGAGAGGCCCGATCCGGTTCAGCCACCAACCTCATGCTCGGCGAGTACCCGGGCACCATCGGCGTCAAGACCGGTTTCACAAATCGCGCACTCCTCACCTTCGTTGCATCGGCGGAACGGGACGGCCGACGGATCTACATAGTGCTCCTCGGATCCGAAGGGACCAGAGCTCACTTCTCTGACGCGAAGGCTCTGTTCGACTATGCGTTCGGCGACCTGGGGTTTGTCTGGTCATTGAGTTCCGGCACGCCGTATGAGGCCCGGCTGTCGCGACCTGGAACGTCGCCCATCATCACTGCAGCCGGGAACCGAGCTCTGCTTCACGTGGCCGGCCAGGGCCTTCTGATCGGAGACCCTCCGGCCAAGCTAGAGGACCCAGGCTTCGAGCCGAGCGAGGACCCCCCGCAGGTCGTAGAGCGAAAACCGACCGAGGGGCCACAGACTCCCATGGAGGCCTTCTTCCACTGGTTCCGGGATTTGATGAACGATGGGTGAGTTCCCGTTTGCCTCGGAGGTCATCTCTGAGGGCGAGCTTCGATCCCGCGTCGCGGAACTGGGTGAGGCCATATCGAGGGACTACGCCGGTCGAGATCCCCTCTTTGTCGTGATGCTGAAAGGTGCTGTCCCATTCGCGGCTGACCTCATTCGCGGTGTGGACCTCGATGCCGATGTCGATTTCCTCGGTCTCAATCGCTTTGGGGACAGCGGGCGGATCGGCATAGCAATGGATCTGACACGGCCGGTCTACGACCGCAACGTGGTGATAATCGAAGACATCGTCGATACGGGACTCTCCTTGAAGGTGCTGCGCCGAATGATGAAAGATAGGGGCGCGGCCTCGGTTTCCACGGCAGGGCTGTTGGATAAGTCACGCAGGCGCGTCGCCGACGTGCCGATCGAGTACCGCGGCTTCGAAGTTGGGGACGAGTTCTTGGTTGGCTATGGGCTGGATTGGCGGGGTCTGTACCGCAACCTGCGCTCCATCTGGGTGATGTTGGATGTCGAGGCTTTTGTCGAAGACCCGCGGCTCCTCGCCCGTCATTTGCATCCTGTGTGAGGGTCGGGAGCGCTTCAACCAGGCGGTGATAACCTCATCCCATGGCTGGCAAAGTCGGATTGATTCGACTCGACATCGTCGGAGTTCGCGTCGAGCTCCCATCAAATCAGCCGTTGATCCTGCTCAAGGAGGAGGCGGGAGGGCGATATCTGCCCATTTGGATCGGGCCCAACGAGGCGACGGCCATCGCCACAGCGCTCGAGGGTGTTCAGCCGGCAAGGCCGCTCACTCATGATCTGTTGCGATCGGTTCTTGACGCTTCCGGGGTCCTGGCATCACGCGTTGTCATAACCGAGATGCGAGATGCAGTGTTCTACGCAGACCTCGCACTTGATGTGAACGGCAAGGAAGTTCGCGTCTCGTCTCGACCATCCGACGCAATAGCTCTGGCGGTGCGGACCGGAACCCCCGTGTTTGCGTCCCCCGAGGTGCTCGACGATGCCGGAGTAATCTTCGAGGAAGAGGACGAGGAGGATGAGGTCGCCCGGTTCCGCGAGTTCCTCGAGGAGGCCACAGCCGAGGACTTCCTACCCGGCGAACACGACCATTGACCCCACTTCGCCGAATACAGATCGGCCTCGCCGTTTTGGCCGGAGTGATCGTCGCGGGGACCTTGGGCTACATGGTGCTCGGGGACGTGCGGCTTTTCGATGCCCTGTACATGGTCGTGATCACCGTCACCACGGTTGGTTTCTCGGAGGTCTTCGAGCTGAGCGACGTGACGCGAGCGTGGACCCTGGGAATCCTCGTCGTGGGTTTCGGGGTGACTCTTTACACTGCCATCGCCTCGATCGAATATCTGATCGATCTGGACGAGTTTCGGAGAAGAAGACGAATGCGGAAACACGTGTCCGAGCTCAGGGACCACGTCATAGTCTGCGGTTTTGGCCGCGTGGGACGGGGTACCTTCCACGCGCTCGAAAACCGAAGAGCAGCAGCCGTGGTCATTGACTCCGATGCCGAACGCGTCGAGTCAGCGCGCTCGGCGGGCGCCCTGGTCATCCATGGAGACGCCACACACAACGACATCCTCCACCTGGCCGGAATCGATCATGCGCAATCGATAATCGCTTGTGTTGCCGACGATTCCGACAACCTCGTAATTGCGTTGTCGGCCAAGGCCCTGAGACCGGATGTGCGTGTGGTCTCCCGTGCCACAGAGCCGGAGTCCGATAGAAAGCTCCGTTTGGCAGGGGCGGATGCCGTCGTGACCCCGCAGGCGGTGGGTGCAGAACGCCTCGCAGTGATGGCCCTGCAGCCCGAGCTGGCCCAGATATTCGACGTCGTCGTCGACGGGAGCCCCCTCGAGTTCCGGGTCGAGGAGCTGGACATCGACGCCGACTGCAGAGTCGTCGGCAAGACCCTGCGAGACTCCGAGATCCGCCAGAGCAGCGGCGCCACCGTTCTGGCCGTCGAAGGACACGGCCACAGGCTCGTCGTGAACCCGCCACCGGAGTTCACGCTCAGCGTCGGGGACCGCTTGGTTGTGGTTGGCACCAAGGAGCAGGTGAAGCGGGCCGCCGATCACCTCAAAGTGCATGTCTGAGTTATCCACAGCCAAACATTGACACGGAGGCAGGTGGGCCGTTAGCTTTCCCCCGGCAGAGTTACAAGCGTGTAACCCGAAGGACTTCGATGACGCAAGAGCGAGCAGCAGGCGGACTACGCGCACCACAGGTGTGCAACCTGGTCGGTATCACATACCGACAGCTCGACTATTGGGCGCGCACAAAATTGATCGTCCCTTCCCTCAAGGAAGCGGCAGGCTCGGGGTCGCAGCGGCTCTACTCGTTCACTGATGTCCTCCAACTCAAGGTGATAAAGCGGCTCCTCGATGCAGGAATGAGCCTGAAAAAGATCAGATCGGCCGTTGACATCCTGCGCGAGCAATTGGACTCCGACCAACCCCTGGCGGACGTGACGCTGCTCAGCGACGGGCAAACGATCTATGCGGCACACTCCGAGCAGGAGGTTGTTGACGTTTTCCGGAAGGGTCAGGGAGTATTCGGGATCGCCATAGGCCCGGTCCAGGACGAAGTGGAGGGTGCGATCCTCCAGCTCTTCCCGGATGAGTCCCAGTACGCCGGGGCTATCGAGGCAGGAGCCCCCTGAGCACCGACCATCCCAAAGCAAATCAAATCGACTTCGCCCACAACAGCGAGAGGCAGTTCGCGCTCCTACTCGACTTCTACGGAGTCGCATGGGAATACGAACCGCGGTCGTTCCCGATCGAATTCGATACCGATGGTGAGCCAACGAGGTACTTCACCCCCGACTTCTACCTGCCGGACGACGACCTCTTCATCGAGATCACGACGATGAACCAGAAGCTCGTCACCAAGAAGAACAAGAAGGTGCGCACGCTGAAGAAGCTGTTTCCCGACGTCAATTGCAAGGTGTTCTACCAACGCGACTACCTCCATTTGGTGGTCAAATATGGTTTGGAGGAGCCCGACCATCTCGACGAGCTCCCACCACCGACGCGGATGCCGGGACAACCCGAGATCGTGAGGCTCGAGGATCGGGGCGAACGCCTCACGGGATGAACCGCTCGCCTCTCCACGAGTTCAACGCGGCTCTCGGCGCGCGATTCGTGGACTTCGGGGGATGGGAGATGCCGGTTCAGTTCGAATCCGTGATCACCGAGCACAAGGCGGTGCGCAACAAAGCCGGATTCTTCGACGTCACCCACCTGGGCCGCTTCGAGCTGAAAGGGGCGGGTGCGCACGCAGCCCTCACGTGGCTCTTCTGCAACGACGTCGGGCGGATCGAGCCCGGCCGCTCCCAGTACACGATGATGCTCAACAACGACGGGGGAATCATCGACGACCTGATCGTTTGGTGGTGGGACGAGGAGCACTATTGGGTTTTACCCAACGCCGCCAACCACGACCGGGTGATGTCTGCTTTCGCCCAATCCGATGGGTGCGAGGTCACCGACCTGCAGAGATCCACGGTTCTGATCGCCCTTCAGGGCCCCGACGCGCCGGCCGTGTTCGAGAGCGTCCTGGGGCGCGCCCCGAAACGCTTCCGCACCGACTCAATGCCCTGGGAAGGCGGAATTGTGTCGGTGGCGGGCACCGGATACACGGGGGAGCGTGGTGGTGAGATCTGCACCGACCCCAACACCGGCGTCAAGCTGGCCGAGGCTTTGATCGAGGCGGGTGTGACGCCATGTGGCCTGGGGTCACGAGACACCCTCCGCTTGGAGGCGGGCCTCGCCCTATGGGGTCAGGACATCGACGAGACGACGACGCCGTTCGAAGCGGGCCTCGACTTCGCCGTCTCCCTGGATCACGAGTTCGTTGGCAAGCACAGACTTGTAGAACAGAGACGAGAGGGGATATCGAGGCGCCTCACCGGGTTCGTTCTGGAAGACCGGGGGATTCCACGACACGATCATCGGATCAGGACATCGCGCGGGGGAGAGGGGTCCGTCACGTCTGGCAACATGAGCCCGATGCTCCAGACGGGTGTCGGGTTGGCTTACATCTCGCCTCCACCCTCAAACGAGGACTCCCTTGAAGTCCAGATCCGCGACCGGTGGGTCCCGGGACGGATCGCCGTCCCACCGTTCCACAAACAGCCCGCCTGAGGCATCGGCTGCACCTTCCGTCCTCACTGCGGTAACTTCGCGAGGTGCGATCGGTAACTCGGGCTGTCCCGCACGGGGACATAGGGACGGAATTGGTGCGCGATTGGGTGCCAGCGGGAGAGCCACGCGCCACGTTGGTGCTGGTCCACGGTGTAGCCGAGCACTCTGGTCGCTATGACCGCACCGGGCATTTGCTCTCCGAGGCCGGATTTCATGTCCGGTCCTTCGACCTCATAGGACATGGAGCCTCAGGAGGGGCCAGGGTCGACATTGACGATTGGAAACGGTTCCATGACCAGGTCCACGATCACATGGAATGGGCCCACGGCCAAGAGAGGCCCGTCGTGCTGATGGGACATTCGATGGGATCCAGCCTCGCCGCCGGATATTGCCTCGAAGAGAGACATCAACCCACCTGCCTCGTCCTGACAGCGCCAATGTTCAGCGGTGGCGCCCCATGGCAGCGGTTCGTGGCGAAATGGGGATCGAAGGTCCTCCCCACGCTGTCGATCCCACAGAAGATCGAAGGATTCCACCTATCCCGTGACCCCGATGTGGCGGACGCCTATTTCGCTGACCCGCTGGTTCACACGAAGGCAACACTCCGCTTCGGGGAGGCCCTCTTCCGGGCGATGGACGAAGTCGCTTCCGAGATGCGCCGGCTTGAGATCCCCACCCTGGCGCTCCACGGAGGCCGGGATCGACTAGTGCCCACCGAGTCGTCCGAGTTCCTCGAGGACATTCCGATCGTCGAGCGTCGTGTCTATCCGGGACTGCACCACGAGATCCTCAACGAGCCAGAAGGCCCACAAGTCGTGGAGGAAATCATCGAATGGATCAGCGCTCGGCTCTGAGCCTCAACTCTCCCACCGCAGCAACACCTTCGCCGACTGCGGCCCCCGGAGCGCCTCGAAAGCTTCATCGAACTCCTCGACCCCGAATCGGTGCGTGATGACCGGGCTGATGTCCAACCCCGATTCCACCAGCACGTTCATCTTGTACCAGGTGTCGAACATCTCGCGGCCGTAGATGCCCTTTATGGTCAGCATGTTGAAGATCACCACCGACCAGTCGATCTCGAAAGGCTCTGAAGGCAGACCGAGGATGGCAACACTGGCACCGTGAATGGTGTTGGCGAGGATGTCTTCGTAAGCACTGGGGCTACCCGACATCTCGAGCGCGACGTCGAAGCCCTCCATCATGCCAAGCTCTTTTTGGACAACACTGAGATCCTCGGAACGGATGTCGACCGCTCGCGACGCACCCATGAGCTCGGCGAGGCCAAGACGAAACGGGTTCATGTCGGTGACAACGACATTTCGCGCGCCGGCGTGGGCGACCACCGCAGCCGCCATCAAGCCGATCGGTCCCGCACCCGTGATCAGGACGTCTTCACCCAACACCGGGAACTTCAGCGCCGTGTGAACTGCGTTTCCGAATGGATCGTAAAGGGCGGCGATCTCCGGATCGATACCCTCGACGTGTCTCCAAATGTTCGACTTGGGGATCACTACGTAGTCGGCGAAGGCACCCGGGACGTTGACCCCAATTCCCTTGGGCGCGTGGCAGAGATGCCTGCGCCCAGCAAGGCAGTTGCGGCAGTCCCCGCAGACAATGTGGCCCTCTGCTCCCACCAACTCGCCTTCTGTGAGACCCTCCACCCCCGGGCCGAGCGCCGCAATGTGCCCGGAGAACTCATGGCCGACCGTCAGCGGTGCGGGAACATTCGCCCGGGCCCACTCGTCCCATTCGTAGATGTGAAGATCTGTTCCGCAGATCCCGGTGGTGTGCACCTTCACCAGGATCTCATCCGGTCCCGGGTCGGGGATCGGTATCTCGTCCAGGCGAAGTCCCTTCTCGTCTGGATGTTTGACCAGGGCGCGCATTCAGTGCGCACGGTAGTCAGTCATCGACCCGCTCTGAATGTGCCACGATTGCCCCCATGAGCAGCGACTCGCTTGCTGGACGGCTCCTCGTCGCAACACCGCTGCTCGTGGACCCGAACTTCCACAGAACGGTCGTCCTCATGCTCCAACATGACGAGGAAGGCACCCTTGGGGTTGTCCTGAATCGCCCAAGTCGTGAAGCCGTTGCCGACCACCTGCCTGACTGGAAGGATCGAGTGACCGACCCTGGTCTGGTCAACTACGGGGGGCCGGTCGACCCCGAGGTCGCCATCGGCCTGTCCCTGACCCAGGATGGGGAGGACACCGGTGTACCTGGGCTCAGCATCGTGGATCTCAGCAGTGAGCCTCCGCCGAAAGGGCCATCGGTGCAGATCTACTCAGGCTACGCAGGCTGGGGTGCCGGCCAGCTCGAATCGGAGTTGGCTTCGGGTTCTTGGTATGTGGTCCAAGCCGCGCCCGACGATCCATTCGCGGAGCCCACCGGAATGTGGTCCAGGGTCTTGCGACGCCAAGCAGGCCATCTGGCCATCGTGTCCACCTTTCCTGACGATCCGTCTCTCAACTGATCCCCGAACCTGGCGACCGCAAGACCTACCCTGCGTCCATGGCCACTGTGCCTCGCCTACGCCCCAGCCTTCGCAAACAGCCTCCCGGGCTCGTATTGGAGCGGCAGTTGTGGGGATCGGGTCAGCAGGTCGTGGTGGGAGTCGATGAGGTGGGGCGCGGCGCGTGGGCCGGCCCCTTGAGTGTCGGTGCTGCGGTGATTCCGGCCGATCGCCGAGTCTACAAAGTACGAGACTCGAAGATTCTCACTGAAGAAGAGCGCGAGGCGATGTTCCGGCGCATCTCGGAGTGGTGCGTGACATGGTCTGTCGGGCATGCCAGCCCCGCCGAGTGCGACGAGCTCGGGATGTCGGAAGCTCAGAAGCTGGCCGCGCGCCGCGCGATCGAGTCCCTCGACGTTCCCCCCGACCATGTCCTGGTCGATGGCAATTGGGACTTTGTGGGTGGGGCCCGACGAGTGGTCGGAGGCGACCGGACCTCCCTCTCCATTGCAGCCGCGTCGATTCTGGCAAAGGTGACCCGCGACCGGATCATGAGGTCCCTTTCCGAGGACTTCCCCCCTTACAACTTCGAGTCCAACAAAGGTTACCCGGGCCCGGTTCACAAGGCAGCGCTCCAAGCGCTCGGGCCAACGTCGATCCATAGGCGATCGTGGGTGTTCATGGACCACCTGATGTGGAACGGGCTGGCGCGAGTGGTACGGCCGGACTCCCAGATGGCGCTGCCTTTCGAGAATCCGTGAGCTGGGTCGCCTGGCCCTATGCAGAAATCGACGGATTCTGCCGATAATCCGCGAAATATGACCGAATTCGAAGATCTTGGCCCGCTCTTCGAGCGTATGCCTGTCGCGCTGTACCGGAGCGCTCCATCCGGTGAGCTCCTCGCGGCAAATCCTGCCCTGGCACAGCTCCTCGGATATGACAGCGTCGAAGATCTATTTGCGGGCGTCTCGTCGGTTGTCAGCGTGTACGTCGGCGCCGATCGCCGTCGCCAGTGGATCGACGCCATAGAGAGCGATGGCACGGTCTTTGACTTCGACGTTGAGCTGAGGAGGGCGGACGGCTCGACGGTTTGGGTGCAGGACACGGCACGTGCAGTGAGAGATGATCGTGGTGCGGTCCGGTACTACGAGGGAGCACTGATCGACGTTACGGAGAAGGTCAAGGCGCGGAGAGCCAAGGACCAATTCGTAGCCACGGTCTCCCATGAGTTGAGAAACCCGATCGCGGTGGTACTCGGCTTGAGCGACGAACTGGCCAACAACTACGACAGCTTTGATGACGCTGACCGCCGAGACATGGCCCGGCTGGTGGCACGGCAGGCCGACGACGCCTCCTGGATCATCGAAGATCTGCTGGTCGCCTACCGCGACGAGATCGACGACATAGTCGTCGCCGAGAGAGAGTTTGACGTCACCAAGGAGGCGGAGAGGGTCCTCGAGGTCGTAGATCACCCGATCGAGGTACGAATCAGCGGATCAGAGCCTCGCGTGATCGCCGACCCACGCCGTACCCGACAGATATTGCGCAACCTCATCAGCAACGCCCTGCGCTACGGGGGGGACGACGTCAACATCCTGGTGAGGCAAGCGGCTGACAGGATCGAAGTGATGGTCTGCGACAACGGTGAACGGATTCCCGACTCCGAAGTGGAACGGATATTCCGACCCTTTGAGAGAGCCGGAGAGGGACATCCATCCGGCTCCATCGGTCTGGGCCTTTCGGTGGCACGACGTCTGGCGCGTCTCATGGGCGGGGACTTGACTTATCGCTACGTCGAAGGTCGGTCCTGTTTCGTCCTGTCCCTCCCTTCGGCATGAGCCCAAGCCACCTCTAACCTTGCCCCGATGCGAGTACTCGTCACCGGGGGCACCGGGTTCATTGGAAGTCATGCCGTCGTCTCCCTTATGGACGAGGGCCACGACCCGGTAATCGTTGACAATCTGTCGAACTCCAGTAGTTCGGTAATCGGTCGGATTGGCGAGATCACGGGGAGAACTCCCGAATTCCACAACGTCGACATCCGTGACAGCGACCTGATGGAGAGCGTCGTCGCCCGGGGAATCGACGCCTGCATGCACTTCGCGGCCCTGAAGGCGGTAGGTGAGTCGGTCGAAGAGCCCTTGATGTACTACGACAACAACGTGGGAGGCACGATCGCGCTTCTGGAGGTTCTTGCAGCCCACGACGTAGGTGTGTTCATCTTCAGTTCTTCGGCCACGGTCTATGGAGAAGCCGAAACCTTGCCGTTCACCGAGGACATGCCAATCGGGAGAGCCACGAATCCGTACGGCTGGACCAAGATCATGATGGAGCAGATCCTGCGTGATGCTCAGCGGGCCAATCCGTCGATGAGCGTGGCCCTGCTCCGATATTTCAATCCGGTCGGTGCCCACGAGTCCGGCATCATCGGCGAGGCGCCCGAAGGGACACCGAACAACCTGATGCCGATCGTTGCCCGGGTCGCGGACGGGCGAATGTCGAAGGTCCCGGTCTACGGCGGCGACTACGAGACTCGGGACGGGACCGGAATCCGCGACTATGTCCACGTCGTCGATCTGGCTGAAGGTCATGTTGCGGCTCTCGACTCACTGGCGCAAAGTCCCGGTGTCCATACCTTCAACATCGGCACCGGACAGGGCCACAGCGTCCTCGAGTTGATCGCTGCTTACGAGCGAGCCAGCGGCAAACCGATTCCCTACGAGATCGTGGAGCGGCGGCCGGGTGACGTCGCGGAGAGCTGGGCCGATGTGACCAAAGCCGCCACCGAGCTCGGATTCAAGGCCAAGAGAGACCTCCACGCGATGTGCGTCGACTCCTGGCGCTGGCAGCTCCGCTCCCGATAGTTAGCCTCAAATCCGTGGTCGAGAACTTGTATCAGCGGGCCCTTTCGTGGAGCGAATCCGATCCCGAGGACCGGCACCGGGACTTCATACGACTAGCGGTAGAGCGCGAGGACGTAGCCACGTTGGAGGATCTGTTCGGGGATTTCCTCACCTTCGGCACAGCCGGCATCCGCGGTGAGGTGGGACCCGGGCCCAACCGAATGAACCGGGCTGTCGTCATCCGAACCACTCGAGGTCTCGCCGACCATCTACTGACTCAACACGGTGAGACAGATCGACCCGTGGTCGTTGGATTCGACGCGAGACCAACCAGCGCGCAATTCGCCGAGGACACGGTCGGAGTGCTCGCTGCCGCCGGCCTACCTGTCATTTACTTCCCCGAGGTCACGCCGACGCCGCTCGTCGCATTCGCAGCAAAGAGCCTGAGCGCATTGGCCGCGGTCGTCATCACGGCCTCGCACAACCCTAAGGGGGACAACGGATACAAGGTTTACGGGAAGAACGCCGCCCAGATCATCCCGCCCGACGACACGGACATCGCTCAGTCCATCGATCGTCTCGGTGCCACGGATCAGATTCCTCGTGTTGAGAATGCGTTCTCCAACCCTCATCCTCTCGTCACCACGGCCCCGGCCGACATTCTCGACCGGTACTGGCAGGAGGTGTCACAGTCGAGGCCGGAGGCCGCGCCGTCCGATCTGAGAATCGTCTATACACCGCTTCACGGTGTCGGAGGTGAGGTGCTCGAGACGGTGTTCGCGCGAGCCGGTCATAGCGGGTTGATCCCGGTCTCCGCACAGTTCGATCCGGATGGGAGTTTCCCCACTCTCGACTTCCCCAACCCGGAGGACCCAGGCGCACTCGACCTTGCGCTGCAGACAGCTCAGAGGGATGGCGCTGACCTGATCCTTGCCAATGATCCTGATGCGGATCGTCTCGCCGTGGTGGTGCCCGCCGGGGGAGGGGAGTGGCGCCCTTTGTCGGGGAACGAAGTCGGGGCTCTGCTCGGCGATTACCTCCTCAGGCACTATCAGGGGGACGGGACTCCGATAGTCGTGAGCTCGATCGTGTCGAGCCCGGTGCTGGCACGCATCGCGCGTCTCTACGGAGCACGCCACGAGATGACACTCACCGGGTTCAAGTGGATAGTGAGCGCCGGCCTGGCGCTCGAATCGGAGGGGAATGGGGAGTTCATCTTCGGTTACGAGGAGGCGCTCGGTTACATGATTGGCCAAACGGTGTTGGACAAGGACGGCATATCGGCTGCCCTGGTGTTCGCCGACCTATCCGCCGGCCTGTCAAGAAGAGGTTCGTCGATCCTGAAGCGTCTCGTGGAGATCTGGGATGTCTCGGGTCTGTGGGTGAGCACCCAACGCTCGATCGTTCGTAGGGGGGTTGAAGGTGCTGGGCTGATCCAAGAGGCGGTAGCGGCGCTGGCCGCGAACCCTCCACGCCAAGTTGCTGGTATTGCCGTGGAAGAGATCACCGATTATCGGGAGGGTGAGCAGAACCGCCCACCTTGGCTCGGAGCGCAGGATCTCGTCGAGCTGTCCCTCGGGGAAAAGGGGCGAGTCCTGGTTCGCCCCAGTGGCACCGAGCCCAAGCTGAAGATCTATGTCGACTTGCGAGGGGAGTGCGGTAACGACGCTTTTGCAGCCCACGACGCCTTGGACTCCGAGGCCCAATACGTCGCTGCGGAATTGGAAGCCGGTCTCTACATCTAGGGAGACTTGTTTCGGGCGAGATAGAGCCAGCCGAGCCCGTGGACGGCGACACCTAAGAGCAGCACAACCCCGGCGACCGGGTTCCCAAGTGCGAGGGCAGCCAGTCCTGCCACGGCCGCGGACGCGACAAGCGCGACCCTCACGCCGTTGAGTGGCCCAAACCCGTAGTTCCCATTTCCAGTCATATCACGTCCATCCTGCCAAGGTATCGACCGAAAATGAAACGACCTTTGCTGGCGGCGATCATCGCATTGGCAACGGCTTGTGCCGGGACGTTCGCCGGAGCGGGGGCGGTGTCGGGTGGGAACGCCGGCCCCCCAACCAGGCAGCTTCCCACCATGAGTGTGGTTGCTACCTCCGTCGCAACCTCAGCGGCCACGGCCGCGACCAAAGCGGCCACTGCCGAGGAGCGCCCGGTGCTGGGTTGGATGACCACCACCGGCGTCCCTGTCTCCATCCTCTCCACCGACGGTGTCGTGCGGTGGGTGCTTACGCCTTGCGGACGCGAAGCACCAGTCGTTCAGGGAGCTCCCATCTACCAGACGAGGGTTGTCATTGACCCTGGCCATGGCGGGCCGCGTGATACAGGAGCGGCCGGACCTGGTGGCCTCGTCGAAAAGGATCTGAACTTGAGTGTGGCACGCTCCGTTGTGTTCCTCCTCGAAATGAGGGGGATTTCGGCGATCCTCACCAGAACCGGGGATTATCCGGCCCGCTTGTTCGTGAGGTCCGAGCTCGCCGACTCCCTCGATGCCGAGGTCCTGGTCTCGATCCACCACAATTCTCCACCGGGCCTGCCTTCTTCCCATCCGGGCACAGACGCATTCGTGCAGCACGGTTCAGATGAGTCGGCCCGTCTAGGAGGGCTGCTCTGGAAACGGGTCACCGACGCGTTCTCGATCGTCGATGTCCGTTGGACCGCCGCCGTGGACTCAGGCGTCATGACCGTTCGCAACACCAGAGGTTTGGACGCCTACGGCATGCTGCGACATCCTGAGACGCCCAGCGTCCTCCTCGAGCTTGGATACATCTCCAATCCCTCAGAAGCACAGTTCTTCTCGAAGGACATCTATCCGTTCTACGCGGCCTGGGCCATCGTCGACGCAATCGTTAGCTATCTCGACACAGACGAACCGGGGGTCGAGCTCCAGGCTGGACGAGTGTTCAATCCTCAGCCCGGGATCAGCTCGGACGCCTGCGTCGACCCCGACCTGGGCTGAAACCATCTCTGAAGACGCTTCTGTGCGGGAAAACGGGCCATTTTGGGCGGTAAATCGGCACAGAAGGGGAGCGCTCACAAAGGAATTGCCGGTCTGGTTGCAGCCCACACCCTGAGCCTTACTTGACATAACGTGGATTATGGGCGTTTTGCCAGGCGAGAGTGGCTTTTGATTTCCTGCATCAATGTTCCTGGTAGCGCATTGATAGATTGGACTCCATTGTGGGCTGGAAGCGAGTCGGCCTTACCGGAGCGGGAGGGTTGCTCATCGCCGCGGCCACGCTGGCCCTTCTCAGATGGACATTGCCCAAGCTCGGCATGGCGTTTGCTCTCTATGACGTGAGGCAAGCGAGATGGCCGATCGCACTGCTCTTCGTCGGTGGAATGCTGATCGGAATCGCCTCGATGGCTGCTCGCAAAAACCCTCTGATGATTGGCATCGCCGGTTTACTCGTAGCAGGGCCCTACCTACCGCTCGCATTTTCGCTCCAACTGCCTAGCCAATACCCCGGCTGGTTCGCAGAGTTAGTGATCTTCACCGCTGGCGCAGAGCCGCTCATCGTCGGAGGGTTGCTGGTAGGCCTGGCGGGGTGGAGCGCGGTGAGTCGAGCTCGCTGACCTGCTCCCCCCGACCCACCTGACAGCTACCGCCGGCGCATTCTGACGCCTTTGCCACCGCCGAACAGAATTCCCGCCCCCAGAACAAACCCGAAGTCGTACCAACCACCGTTGTTGTGGACTTCATAGAGGCTCACGTTCTCGGTGAACAGCGAGATGATGAAGGTGATTGGAGCAATTATCCCGTGCCAAACGCCCAGCCAGAAGCCGGCGACATCGCCATCCACCGGCGCCGAGCCAACAGCAGGGTTGGCGCCCGGCGCGCAGGCGGCCAATACGACGAGCACGGCCAGAGCCAAAAGCACCAGCCCCAGCCTTCCGCGCATGGAAACCTCCTTTCCAACCGCCGGCCCGGGCGGACCAGGCTGAACGGAATATGAGAACCTAGCCTGGCGTTCAACTCCCCGAGTCCAAGCCAGGAAAGGTTCTTCAAGCATGGCCACCGTCGCCCTAACCAAAGAGACCTTCGACGAGACCATTCAGAACAACGAAACGGTCTTCGTCGACTTCTGGGCCGAATGGTGCGGCCCCTGCCGCATGTTCGCCCCGACTTTCGAGGCCGCCTCCGAGAAGCACGACGACATCGTCTTTGCCAAGGTCGATACAGAGGATCAGCAGGAGCTGGCCATGGCCTTCGGAATCCGCTCCATCCCGACCTTGATGGTCTTCAGGGACCAGATCGTCCTGTACTCGCAGCCCGGGGCCCTACCCGGACATGTGTTCGATGACCTGATCTCGCAGGTAAAAGAGGTCGACATGGACGAGGTCCGCCGTCAGATCGACGCCCAGGACGATGACCACGACCACGATCATGAGCACGAAGTGGAAACGGCCGGTTAGTGCGGTTTGCGGTATGCGGTCACGTGACTTATCGACCGCTCCGTGTAAGGCCTCATGTCGAATCCACCCCAGCGGCCCTCCCTCTCCAAACCGGCCAGCTGGGCCATCAGGTCTAGTTCCGACGGCCAGGCATACCTGATCTCAACCGGAAGGACCTTCTCTCCGTCCTCTCGGCGCATCACCAGGTGGGTCGATATCCGCTGCTTGTCAGGCTTGTGGATCGACATCTCGTAGCTGTGCTCGCTGGTGGATTTGATATTCGAGACGGCCATGCGGGTGTTGTGATCGTCGAACCGCTTCATGTTGGGAACGAAGCATTCGATCACGAACCTGCCGCCCGGCTCGAGATGATCGGCCACATTCCGGAAACACTCCACTTGCCGCTCCTGTGTCAGCAGCGCAAAGATCGTGTTGAACACGAGATAGATGAGCGGGAAGGTCCCATCGACCTCAACGTCGGCAAAGTCTCCCATGACCACCGGGATCGTCCCTCCCCCGGGCTTGTCCCGCATCTTCTGGACCATCCTTTCCGAGATGTCGATCCCCGAGACATCGACGCCTCGAGTTGCGAGAGGTAGGGCAATGCGGCCCGACCCGATGGCTAGCTCGAGTGCGCGTGGCGGCGTACCCGCATAGCCCTCGAGGAAGTCGATCGTGGATTCGTCGAACTCAGCCCAGACGTCGTCATAGATGGGCGCCCACATGTCCCCATAGGTTGACTCCTCGTAGTCGGGCATCCCTGATGGCGGTCTCATACCGGCACTCTGCCAGGTCAGGCCCTTCGATGCCCGGCGATTCTGCTTATCTGCGGGTATGGGCGAATCAGGACTGTGGCATGCCGACCACGCCTGGCTCGGTGACGAAGACCTCGCCGAAGGTGTACTCGTTGCAGTCGAGGGCGGTGTCATCAGCTCTGTAACGACTGGCGCGGCATCCGGTGACGCTCGCAAGCTGGAGGGCGTTCTCTTACCCGGATTGGTCTCGGCACACTCACACGCATTCCACAGGCTGCTGAGGGGCAGAACACACTCGGGACGGGGCGACTTCTGGGCGTGGCGTGAGGCAATGTATTCAACAGCTGAGAAGCTCACGCCGACCTCATATCGCAGTCTGGCCGTAGACGTATTCACCGAGATGCTCCAAGCCGGGATCACCACCGTGGGTGAGTTTCACTACGTCCACCACCAGGCCGATGGCACGCCCTACGACGATCCGAACGCGATGGGGCTCGCCCTGATCGAGGCAGCCGACGAGGTCGGGATCCGGATGACCCTTCTCGATACTGCGTATCTGACTTCCACGGTGTACGGCGACCCTCCGACGCCGCAGCAAGCCCGCTTCTCCGACGGGACGATCGAGTCGTGGGGCTCGCGAGTAGAGGGTCTCCACGCCGTCCGCCACTCCCAACGCGTGCGGATAGGGGTCGCAGCCCACAGCGTTCGGGCCCTGTCTCCGGCCGATCTGGAGGCCGTGGCGACACTGGCAGCCGAACACCACCTACCTCTCCACATTCACGCATCGGAACAGCCCGCCGAGAACGAGGACTGCCTACGTGCCCACGGGGTCACGCCAGTAGGGCTTTTGGCTGATGTCGGTTTCCTCGGGCCGCGGACAACGATCGTTCATGGAACACATGTGAGTGATGAAGACATCGCGCTCGTGGCGAGTGCTGGCGCAGCCGTCTGCTTTTGCCCAACGACGGAGGCAGATCTGGGTGACGGAATCGGGCCCGCTGAGGAGTACTCGAGAGCCGGCGTTCCTATCAGCTTGGGCTCAGACTCGAACGCAGTCATCGACATCCTCGCCGAGGCGGGCCGGCTCGAATCACACGACCGCCTTCGCCTCCTCCGCCGAGGGGTCCACTCCCCCAGGTCGCTGATGATCGCCGCCACGGAGGGCGGAGCGGCCAATCTGGGGTGGGAGACCGGGCGGATCGCATCTGGTTTTCTGGCCGATTTCGTGGTCTTGGACAGTTCGTCTCATGAGCTGGTGGGCACACCTGCGGACTTGGCCTCGATCGCGTTGCACGCGACCCGGGCTTCGGTCAATAAGGTCATCGTCGGCGGACAGGAGCTCGACTTGCCCCGACCGACATATGAAAAGGCGAAATGACCGCTGATCCTGCCGTGCTCGCCGATATGGCCGGCAAGGGCATCGCCTACGAAGAGATGGAGTGCGACCCCGACCTGGCCGACACCGCGATGTTTTGCGAGGCGTACGGCATCCCACTCGAGAAGTCTGCAAACGCCATTCTCGTAGCCTCGAAGAAGCCCGAAGGCCACAACGCCGTCTGTCTCGTGTTGGCGCACACCCGGCTCGACGTGAACGGCGTGGTACGCCGGAGACTGGGGGTTCGCAAAGTCAGCTTCGCCAGCCCGGAGCTCACCAAAGAGCTGACCGGCCAGGAGATCGGCGGGGTGACAGCGTTTGGGCTTCCCGAGGGCTTGCCGGTATGGATTGACGGTCGCGTGGTGAGCCAGGATTGGGTGATCATCGGGGCCGGTTCGAGATCAGCGAAGATCCGACTCGACCCGAGCCAGTTCCGGCACCTCGACGGATACGAGATCGTGGAGGATCTGGCTCGGATCCCCCCGTCAGGCTGAGTAGCGAAGCCGACGCCGCGCCAGGAAGACATACCCGATCACGAGCACCGCGGTGAACCCGAACCACTGCACTGCGTAGCCGAGATGCGGTCCTTCGTCGTCGACGTCGGGTGCGCCAATCGGAAATGGTGGCCCACTCCCCTGCTCCCCCGTCTCCACGATGTAGACGTCTGCCAGGTCAGACCCTGAGGTCAGCTGTGCTCTGATCCTGTCGATGTCGACCCTGTTCATGATGGTCAGGTCGCCGGACTCCGGGTCTGTCGGCCCGAGCGGCGGCCTCTCCTGGGTCGGACTGATCCAGCCCTGGATGGTGATGTTCATGTTGTCATCGACACCGTGATCGAAGGAGCCCACTTCAGTACCCAGAGGGACCCAGCCTCGATTTACTAGAACCGCCGTCCCTCCTCTGTAGGAGACCGGGACGATGAGGTGATACCCAGCGATCCCGAGGTACACCTGGGACCGGATCAGCACCTCGTCCCCGGCCAGCGGCCGACCCTCGACCGTCACGGGCCGAAATTCGATCGATTCCGGATCCTCGTTCTCGATCTGGTCGAAGGGAACAGGCTCCATCGCGAGTCTTTCGGCAGCCATGCGATTCATCCCGCGACGCTCTTGGAGACGGTCGAGTTGCCACATGCCGAGGGCGACAAATGTGGCCGCCACCACG
>JAWWBL010000015.1:0-27017 GCA_033720975.1 Acidimicrobiia bacterium
CGGTGGGTCCTGGTGCCCGGGTGGCTCCGCCCGGGGCGGCACGAGATATTCGAGCAGCTCGCGCCATGAGCGGAGACTTGAAACCAGATGGTCGATCCCGTTGACGGTGAACCAGTCTTTCCAGACCGTCCCACGGGCCAGCAGGTCGAGCCCGACCGTCTCCCACACGTGAGGCCTCCCGGCGACCATGAGATTGTCGTCTACTGCTCGGGCCTCCCGAAATTCGGCAGGCTCACGGTTCTCGATGTCGTAGATGAAGCAGTAGTCCCCGGCGACTGTCGGCTGGCGTATCGGACTGGACCCGCCCTGATCCAGGAATCCGAAGGGGACGCGCCACTCCAGGGAGACGTCGCTGCCTCGTGGATCGCCAGGTGCGCCCGAGTTCGAGTAGATGTAGTGATCGAGGATGGCGTTCACTGCATGGCGCGCCGACTCGCACGCAGCCTCCATACTTGTCATCCGTGTGAAGGTCTTCGTCCAGGTCCCGGCGAAGACCAGGGTGTTGGCATGGACCTGATACCCGCCGTGGGCTGCCTCCCAGTACTTCTGCTTTTGGGCCTCCGCGAGGGATTTGGCGTTCATCGGATAGGAGGCCGAGTGACCGTGTGGATTCCATGGCGGGCCACCGGGTCGGTGCTCCCAATCGTTGACGATCGGAACCAGATAGGGCGCGAGATTGTGGGTTATCAAGCCCTGCTTCCCGATGACCAGGTTTCGGTCGAGTGTGTACCAGATCGGTTTGGGGAAGACGTCTCCGGGCGTGAGGGCCCCCGAATTGACCAGTGCCTCGGTCATCTGTCGCCAGACTTCGGTCGCGATCTCGTCGTCAGTGGATTCGGCGGCGGACTGCTTTGCCTTGTTCCCACCCGGCTTCTCGATCTCCACCGGGTTTCGCCAGTCGCCGATGTCAACGCTGAGCACCGATGCGTAGTGCTTGGTGGAGACATAGGGCTGGTCGTGCCACAAGCCGGCCTGGTTGATCGAGGAAAGCCCCCAAGGGGAATCTGTGTAGTAGACGTGGCCGCGTACCAGCTGGAACTCGGTGTCGAAATAGAACTGGATGCCGGACAGAGTCTGGAATCGGTCCCACTCCTTCAGGCCGACCTCGTCCATCTTCGTCGGGTCCCGCTCTCCCGGGACCCCGGTGTGTGGCGGTGTGGGCGGCGCCGGCAGCCGATCGGGCGGGTTATGGGTCGGCTTGCTCGTGGCAAAGCCTTTGAGTCCCTCCACCGTGCCACCCACGCCGGGTAGTTGGCTAGCTACCGTCTCGGCAGTGTGCGCATCAGTCGCCACGACGATGTAATCGGCATCGACTTTCTTGCCGTCCGCTGTCGCCAGGATCGTGTCGTTGGTGAGTTTGAGCGAGTCGAGGCCGGCGCAGACGAACTTCACACCCATGTGATCCGTGAGGTGTCGGTACCAATGGTCGAACCATGCTTCGCTGGTTGGGCCATTTAGGACACCGTCGGCCTTGTTGTCGCGGCGGTCCATTCGCAGCTGCAACTGAAGATATGTGTCCAGGTTGGTCCGGGCGTCACCCCACCGGCTGTCGAAGGCGGCGAGCACCTTGGGCATGTCCACCAATTGCCGGTTGAACGCGCTGCTGTAGTCGATTCGGGGCTGCCCCGTGTGGGGATCACGATCGACGAAGTAGTCGTACGCGGACATGTGCTCCATCTCGGACCGCCGCCGCTCGGGGCCCATCGAGAGGTAGCGCAGGATGCGAAGCATGAACTTCGACAGGTCGCTCGGCTGGAAGTCGAGTGCGCTGATCTGCTCGACCGTTGTCAAGAACTCGGCGAGCGTTCTGGGCGCCTCTCTTGGGAAGATGAGATTCGGCTTGCCACTGGCCGTCGTCGTGCCCTGTGTGGTGACTCGCTGGACGTTGTCGTACACGGTGCGTGCGGTCGGTCGCCACTTCTTCGCCCCCTTGTCGTACTCGTAGACAGGTATGCGCTGCATCGTGTCCCAGGTGTGGAGGTAGTAGGCCGGGAAGAACCGGAATCCATGTTCTCCGGGAACCATCTCCTTCGTTTGCGGCGGATTGGGATGGCCGGGGAACGGTCGCACGATGAGATCTTCCGACGAGTTGTGCTTCTTCTTGTTGAACGCTCCCCAGAGCGAGGACGCCATCCCGCCGAGTTTCACCGATGGCGTCTTGTTGTCCGGGAAGGCTTTTGCGTCCCGCTCGTCTGCCTTTGGTTCGTAGACAGTGACGTCGAAGCCTCTCTCAGCAAGTTCGTGTGCGGCCGTCAGTCCGGCAATCCCGGCACCGAAGACAGCCACTTTGGTGCCTTTCACGGCAGGGGTGACTGCATCTCCGGCCGCCATCAGCTGGTCCTTCCCGCCGTGTAGCTCCTGGACATCGCTTGCTGAGGCGGGGAATGGATGGCGGCCACCAGATATTCCATCAGGGTGTCATGAGCCCTAACGACCGCCGGAAGAGTTCCACGAACTGCCAGGCGACCGGAATGGACAGCACCTGCCAGCGTCAGATTTCCCGCTATTACGTCCGCGACCGTTTGTGGGTCGGTTGCAATGTCGACGTCCGCGGACCCATAGGGTGTGTCGCTCACGATGACTTGGCCGGCGAATTCCACTCCACAGGCCTCGGACCCTACGCGAAGCGTGATCCTCATGCTCTCTCCGGAGCGCCGAAATTCCTCGTATCCAGCCGGGTGATCCCTTCTCAGCAGGGCAAGCGAGCGCCGGATCAGGGCATGGAGGGGCTCATCGTAAGAACTCAAAGACACCCGATCCTTTCAACTCCATCTGTTCTCCTCCGATCACGCCGTGCGCAGAGACAGCCGCCGAGACCTCATGCAGGGCCACGACCTTCTGAGGCCCTACCTCGGCCGGGACCGCAATCCGCGCGTACTCGACGGGCTCGATGGTCACAGCCACTCGATCTTGTCCACGCCTGGCGTCGAGCCGTATCCGTTTGGGCACGTCGCTAGATGTCCCTGGTGTGAGCAGTGACATGATGCCGGGCATGGTCAAGACAGGCGCTGTGCCCAGTGAGCCCTCGGATGTGACGGTTACCGCGTTGTCGCGGAACATCGCAGCCGGCTCACCTCCGTGCCACACGTAGAGGCATTGGCTCTGGGCCACCGAATGCGAGCGATCAGTCATCCTCATGAAGACCAGCGACCAGGGCTCATCTGTGTGATGAGGCAGGGCGGATCCCCATTGCCAACCGAAATCGTCTCCCCAGCGGAATGGCCCCCAGTTGTGATCGTGATAGGCAGCTGCTTCCCTCATCCAAAAGCGCGCGGACGGCGTTTTAACCCACCCATCGACGGCCAAGCGAGGCACAAACAACCACGACATGCGCCCACCGCCGAGCGGCTGATTGTTCTTGAGAAAGGGCTTCGACACCGGTACGAATCGAAGACGGCCGTTCAATCCTCGAGCAGGCAGGTTCAGTTCGACGAGATAGCCGCCGTCGTCGAATTGCAGGCGACTCGCGCCGAACCTGCCAGAAACCCCTCGGGAGCTCACTTCCAGGTCCTCGACCGACACCTCCTCGATCCAGCCGTCCCAGTCGCGGTGGTGCACCAGGACGATCACCCTTCCAAGCTGTCTCCCAGTCGGTGCCTCCCCGTGTGACAGTGAGAAGTTGACGAGCAGTCGGATGTCGGGTGAGTGGACCACGAAGTGGTGCCACTCCTTCACAGCGTTCCCGCGCCGCCCCGCTAGGCCGCTGCGGAAGAAGTCGGCACGATCCAGGACGTCAGTCATCTCAGCATCTCTCCTTCAAAGGAAGGCGGATCGAGTGAGGAGGCTTCGATTTCGACGCGGCTGAAGATGGCAGCGAGCCGGTCCGCGATGGAGAAAATGCCAAGAATCACCAGGTCGAGCTCTGTGGGCGCCCCTCCGCCGTCTTTGGGAGAGTGCTCGTCGCCCAACACGGAGCGGATCCTCTGTGATAGGCCAAGAATCCCGAGACACAGAGCCAAGGGAACGTGCATACCAGCGAACCCTCCCTCTGCCCGGTTGATCTCCTTCACGCCACACCCTCGGGTCGCATCGCCTTGATCAGCGCCTCCATGGAAGACGAGCTGGCAGCAACGTCGGACACCAGGTCGAGCCAGGCGGTCGGGATGTCAGCGTCCTCGTTCAGGTCGTCGTAGACGCTGAGACTGATCGCTTCCCACATGTCCCGGAGGGGCTCGAGTTCCTGGGAGGCGAGGAGCCGCTGTTGCCACTCGGCACCCTCCTCGGTGTCTGCGTACTTCCTCCCCTCGTCGATCAGGAGCCCGACCACTGCCCGTGCCCCCGCCGGGCTCTGCAGCATCGCCATCCGAGCCCGCCGCAGGAGCGATGCCAATTCCCTGACCTCTTCTCCGGACTCGGGGGGAACATCCCGTGCACCGAGCGACGATGAGAACAACACACCTGTGACTGCCAGGCGGGCTTTCTCGAGTTCATGGAGAAGCTCGGTGAGCGACTCGGTCGGTGGATCGAAGGGGAGACTCATCGCGTCCGCTCGTGCACGAATGCGATCAGATCCTCGAGAATGTCACGGTGGCGGTTGCGTGGTATCCAATCCAAGGACCGAAGCGCGATATCCGCCAACTCGGCGTGTTTGCGGGCCATCCGAGCGGCGTAGACAGCTGATTGTTGGCGGATGAGGAGGTCGAGCAGCCACTCCACATCGTCCGACGTCTTGGCTGTCGTCCTCAGTGAGTCGATTGCCGCTTGTCCGCCGGAGGTGAGGTCGCCCGCTTTCAGGAGTTCGTCGAGGGTCTCATCAAGCCGAGGATCTCTTCTGACACCGGTTGGTCTCGGTTTGGCAAGGATCGACCTCGCCCTTTCCGCATCTTGGGCTGAAGCGGTGCGTATGGCATGGAGGAGCATGACGGTGCGCTTTCCCTCCCAGAGGTCACCACCGATCTCTTTGCCGTAGCGCTCGACATCGGCGTGAAGGTTGAGCAGATCATCGGTTATCTGAAATGCGACGCTCAGCTCCGTGGCGAACTCCTCGAGTTGAGCGACCTGTTGTGGTGTTGCTCCCGCGACGATGGCGCCAATTTGCGTCGGGGTGATGAAGCTGTACCAACCGGTTTTCTCCACGACCATCCGCCGGTAGTCGTCATCGCTCAGATCCCAGCGATTCTCGCGCACCCACTCGAGCTCGATCGCCTGTCCTTCGACCGAATGTCGAGACATTCGCGCCACCGCCTCGAGGATCTTGAGGGCGGGCCCCAACCCTACGACTTCGATGTTTTCGAGTAGGGGCTCCAGCGAAAGGACGAGCATTGCGTCGCCGACGTTCACCGCGATTGGGACTCCATGCTCGAGATGAAGAGTGGGCCGCCCGCGGCGCATCAAGGAGTCGTCTTCGATGTCGTCGTGGATCAAAAACGCGTTGTGGTACAGCTCCAACGTCGCGGATGTCGGTAGGACCGCTTCCAGGTAGCCACCAAGGGCGCGGCAGGTGGCGATGGCCAGAGTTGGTCGCAAGGCTTTTCCCTCGCGGAGGGGATAGTCGAGGATCAGCTCGTAGAGGCCCGAAGTCCTTTCTTCATTTGGGCCAAATAGGCGCTCGATTTCGGCCGTCACCAGTGAGCGACTCTCCTCCATGTATGTCGACAGCTGGGATTCGGATCCTTCATGCTGTTTCACGGCCTCGGCACCTTGAACCATTGATCTCCCATCGCGGAATCGAGGGCACAACCCTATAGGCCGCCGCCCAGGCCGTGGTCGGGAGTGAGATCCGCGCGCGTCGGCTGCTGTCATGCGCGTACCGGTATCGTCGCCCGGTGGCCATCTCGATAGTTCTGGCGGAAGACACCTTCATCGTGCGGGAAGGGGTGCAGATGCTGCTCGATCGCGCTGGCTATGAGCTCAAGGCCGCGGTGGAGAACTACGACGACCTGATCGAAGCGGTCGAGGCGCATCATCCGGACGTGGTCGTCACCGACATCCGGATGCCCCCTACCAAGACCAACGAGGGAGCCAGGGCTGCCCGGGAGATAAGAGACGCCCATCCACAGACAGGTGTGGTCGTGCTCTCTCAGTACGTCGAGGCGGCCTACGCCCTGGAGCTGTTCTCAGCTGGAGCAGACGGCCTCGCATACCTGCTCAAGGAGCGGCTCGGTGATCTCGACCAGCTGACTCAGGCCATCGAGGAGGTTCACCGGGGAGGGTCGGTGATCGACTCCAAGGTCGTCGACGCCCTGATAAAGGAGCGGACCAAGCCCAAATCGCCAGTCTTCGAGCTCACTGACCGTGAGCGGGAGGTCTTGTCGGAGATGGCCCAGGGGCGCACCAACGCGGCGATCGCGGAGACACTGTTTCTGTCAGAGCGCGCCATCGAGAAGCACATCAATTCCATCTTCACCAAGCTTGGGTTGTTGCCCGAGAAGGAGACCAACCGTCGGGTCCGAGCAGTCCTCATGTTCTTGGGCGAGAATGGTGGCTGAGCATGGTGAAAGTCCTCATCGTCGATGATCAGGAGCCGTTTCGATCAGCGGCTCGGATGGTGGTGGAGTTGACCGAGGGCTTCGAGGTGGTCGGAGAGGCTGAGACCGGCGAGGAGGGTGTTGAGATGGCCGCGGGACTCGAACCCGACCTCGTGCTGATCGACATCAACATGCCGGGGATCAACGGCTTGGAGGCAACCCGACGAATCACCGAGGCGCGACCGGCGACAAAGGTCGTCATCTTCTCCACCTATGAGGCCGGCGAGTACGAGTCGAGGGCCAAGGACGCAGGAGCCATCGCCTTCATCCCCAAGTCTGATTTCGACCCGGTGTCACTTGTGTCAACCTGGGAGCAGGCAGGTCAGTAGGGGATCGCCCCTCTTATCTCGGTGAAGCCGCCTTCCGAAGAAATGACCTGAAGCGTCCCGCCCACTGATTCCAGGCGGTCTGCCATGTTCTCCAGCCCGGACCCCAGATTCGCCCTATCCACTTCAAAACCCGGGCCTTGGTCGGTGACGGAGAAATGGAGCTCGCCGTCGCTCTCCTTCATTTCGATTCTGATAGGAGGAGAGGCGTGCTTGACCGCATTCGTCACGGCCTCGGAGATGCCGAAGTAGACCGCAGCTTCGAGATCAGATGGATATCGGCCGACACCGTCGCGGTTGAATTGCACTTCGACCGGGGTGGACCCAGCCAGCGCGGAGATGGCAGGGACCAAGCCGTCACTCTCGAGGACCGGCGGATAGATCCCCTTTGCAAGGGCCTGGACGTCGTCGAGTGCGGCTTGGGCTTCCTCGGTGAGCCCATCGAGCGTGGCCTTCATTTCCTCGGCCCCCTGTTTGTCGGCCAGTCGCGCGGCCACGCCAAGCTTGACCTTGAGGGCGACAATGAACTGTTCCGCCCCTTCATGCAGGTCCCGCTCCAGTCGCCTTCGCTCGTTTGCCTGAACTCCGAGCAGCCGCGCTCGCGATTCCTCGAGGTCGGCCGCACGCTGTTGTAGTGACCGGTTGAGGCGTTGGTAGCCCAGCACCGCTCCGGCTGACCCTGCGAGGTCGGCAGCAAGGGATCTCTCGGAAGACGACATGGTCGAGCCCCGCTCCTTCACCACCTCCAGTGCACCCACTACCTCATCGTCGTGGACGACGGGAAACGCGTTCGGTGAATCAAGCACGGGGCTTGCGCCCGGCTCGGCATCGGTAGGCGATGAGGCCGCGGGTGCCATTTCTCCTTCTTGGCCGAGCCAGACGGTGGCGCGCTCGGCCCCGGTGCCCTCGCGGAGCAGTTCGGCGAGCCGGGCGAGGATGTCTCCATCCGGGCCGCTCCTGCCCATGGATCGGGTGATCTCCCGCAGAACCTCGTACGGGGTCGCGCGGCTCCCATAAACCATTCGGTTTGCCCACTTCTGGGCGCGAACACGCGCAGGCTCGAATGCGATCGCCACGAGGGCGGTGGCTGCGATGGGAAGAGCGAGCCCGTCACTTTCGGCCCCGACCAGACGCCCGATACCCGCGACCACGAGCGCATAGACCAGGGTGATGAACGTCACGAGAATCGCCAGCGTGACAGTGCGGCTTATCACCACGTCTATGTCGTAGAGGCGATGTCGCGTGATGGCAAGAGTGATCGAAACGGGTATTACCGTCACCAGTAGGAAGAACAGCGCTGTGGTAACCCAGCCGGCTAGCACGTCTCTGAGAAGCAGGCTGCCGAGAAGCGCCAACACTCCTGTCACGCTGGCGAAGACAACCCACTTTATCTGGGCGCGCACGAGAGGGTCCGCCCGCCTATAGCGGACGACCATGGCCGGGATGGCCCCGAGAACAAGGGCGAGAATCGTCAGGCCGAAGACAAGCCCAAGCGGACTGCCGTCCTCTATGCGGTCTTCCACGAACCCAAACGGGTTGGTGACTACCCAGTCCTGATCGGTGGGTCCAATCTCTTTGAGAAACCACTCCCCAGCGATCATCGCGACGGTTGCCAAGGTGGCGAACCATCCGGCCCACCGCCAGCGAGGAGTGAGGAAACGGCCCGTCGGGAACACATAGAAAAAGAGCAGGAGCGGAATGATCAAGAGGATGAAGTAGCCGGTGTTCTGGAAGACGATCGCTAGCGCGTCCCAAATGGTCACCGGGTCGGGTGGGATTGAGGGCTCGCCGAGTTGGGCGATTGATGCGCCGGTGAGAGCCACATACGAAGCCACCGTCAGAAGGATCCACGCCACCCGGTTACCAGGCCGCCGTATCGCCGTGAGTAGACCGAGGCCCGTGTACAAGGGCAGGAGGATCAGCCAAACGATCGCATCGATGTCAGCGTTTCCCGAGCTGATCAGGGACGTCGCCGCCGCCGCTGAGATGACCATGAGGAGCGCTGCCCAGACCCAGGCACTCACGATTGATCTCTTCCTCGACTGTGGCTCGCGGACGGTCTCGTTGAAGCTCACGCGGGGACTTTGGTTTGGGTGGGGATGGTGGCGGTGACGGTGGTTCCGTGTCCTGGTGTGCTGTTGATGGTGATGGTTCCTTCTACGGCATCGATGCGGTCTGTGATGTTTGTCAGGCCGTTGCCTCGCGCCACCGTGTCGGGGTCGAACCCGGTGCCATCGTCTCTGACCTCGAAAGCGAGGTGGTTGTTGGTTTCTGTGATGTTGACGAGGATGGATTGGGGGTTGGCGTGTTTTATGGCGTTTTGGACTGCTTCGAGGACGCAGAAGTAGATGGTGGCTTCGATTTCTCTAGGGTGGCGCCCGACGCCTGCGGCTTGGACGGTGATGGGTATGGGTTGGCGGTGGAGTTGTGTGGTGAGGGCTGGGCCTAGTCCTTCGGCGTCGAGGAGGGGCGGGTAGATGCCTCGGGCGAGGGTACGTAGTGAGTCGATGGTCATGTCGGTTTCGGTTTTGACGGTGGCGAGGACGTCGGCGATGTCGGTGAGTCCTTGGTTGCGGGCCATTGATTCGCTGATCCCGATCTTGATCTTGAGGGCGACGAGTCGTTGTTGGGCTCCGTCGTGGAGGTCTCGTTCCAGCATCTGTCGGGTTTTGTCCTGAACCGAGACGATTCTTCGGCGCGATTCTCGGAGCTCGTCGACCCGGGTCTTGAGGGTGTCGGTCAACTGGAGGTTGCGTAACCCCAAACCGAGTCCGGAGGCGACTTGTTCGACAAGTTCTTGGTCGGTGGGAGAGAAGGGTTGTCCTGGGGGGACGGTGAGAGTGATCAGCCCGAGGTTTTCGCCTTCATGGGTTATCTCAGCTTCGACCTGACCGGCCTCCGGTTCGGTGTCTTCCGGGTAGGAGGCGACCGGGATGAGGCTGTCGTCACGCCGGACCCATATTGATGCTGCCGTGGCGGTGGTTCCTTCGGCGAGAGAAAGAGCAGCCCGGAAGAGCATCGTCGTGTCCACTGCGGCCACCCCCTGAGAGAAAGCCGACAACACCTCATAGGGAGTGGTCCGTCTCCCGTAAACCATTCGGTTCGCCACCTTTTCCATGCGTCTCCGCACCGGTTGGAACAGAATGGCGATGATCACCGTCGCCCCGATCCCCAACCACACGTTCGGCTCATCACCGGAGCCGAACAGCAAACCGACCCCAACCACGATCCCCACGTACACCGCACCGATGAACAACGCCAACGCCACAAACACGACTGTCCGGGAAATCACCACGTTGGCGTCGAAGAGTTGGTATTTGGTCATTGCCGCGGCGAGAGCGACGAAGAGGGCAACGAAGCCGAGGGCGGTGACCCAGCTGAATCCAGTCACGATTCCGAGCAGCGATGAGATGACAAACATCGATGCTCCCCAGACGATCCATTTGATCTGGTCGCGCACCTTGCCTTCACTGCGCCGGTAGCGCACCACCAGGCTGGCCAGACAAGCGAGGGGAACCAGCCAGACATACAGGGCAACTGCCGCGAAGGCTGTTTGATCGGAGCCCACCGGCAGCGGATTGGAGGGTCGCCATTCGTAGATGGTCGATGCCGCATTAACCGCCCATCCAATGCCGGCGAGATATGCCAACCACCGCCACCCTCGTGAAGGAAGCCGACCGTCCGGGAAGACCAGAAGCCCGAAGGTGAGCATCCCAAAGAAACCCAGAGAAGAGGGAACAATCGATAACGCATTAGCCCACGCTGCGCCCCGGGGAAGATCGGCAGGGATCGATCCCCACTCGATCGGGAGTGTCACCTCCGGCCAGTTCGCTGCGATCACCGCCTGTCCCGCAGCCGAGATGGCGATCAACGGAACGACGCCTGCCAGCAGCCAGGCGTACCTGTTGCGGGGCTGGGCGTCGGCGACCACCCAGGCAAGAGCGCTGAAGGCGAGCGCAACGACTGCACCCACGGCCGAGTCCTCAACGACTCTCCCCAAGTAGATCAAAACGGCGGCGCTTGCCACCGTCATCACAACTCCGAGGAGGATCACCGCCCGGAGTGTGATGAGCAAGGTTCGATCACTCACGAGGGCCTCCTCGGATACCGGTAGGCGCGGACGGGTTCGACTCGCCCTTTGACCACCTCCGGCTCCAGCTCGTCGGTTTCCGGTTTCTCCGAGAGAGCCTCCCAGGTGGGATGGCTGATGATGGTTTCCCCGGGTTCGGCCCACTGCTGGAGCCGATGGGAGAGGTTGACGGTGTCCCCGATGATGGTGTACTCGAGGCGCTCTTCTGAGCCGAGGAGCGCGGCAGCGACAATGCCGGTGGACAACCCGATGCCGAGCCCGAATTGCTCGAGTCCCTCCGCCGCCCACACCGAGTTGATCTCGGCTTGTGCCTCATGCATTGCCAATGCTGCGGCCAATGCTGCGTCGGCGTGGTTCTCCATGGGCTCCGGCGCACCGAAGCTCGCCATCACCGCGTCCCCGATGAACTGCATGACCGTCCCGTTCGCTTCGATGATGGCGTGTGTCATGGCGGCGCGATGCCGGTTCAGTTGGCCCGCGAGCGCGGAAGGCTCCGCTTTCTCCGCGATCGTCGAGTAGCCCCGGATGTCGGCCATCAGCACAGTCACCTCGAGATCCTCGGTCTCCCCGATCCGGTGACCCCGCCTGCGAAGCCGATCGGCGACTCCGCCGGGCAGCAGCCGCGACAGCTCCTCGCCTTGCTCCTCCCGGTCGGCGATGGCCCGCTGGAGTGTCTTGAGCTGGTTGATTGCGTTCAGGTTCCCGGACTGGACACCGGCGGCGAGCCTCACCCAGAGCTTCTCGATCCGCGAGTCGATGTCGGCTGGGGTGGTGTTCATGGTGGCGGCGATCGCCTTGATCGGCGTGCCCTCGGCGATGCACGTGACCAGCTTCTGTTCGGACGGGTCGAGGTTTCCCTCCACCGAGATCGGGGAGGTGAGGGCCTCCACGATGCGGGGGTCGAGCATCGAACCGCCGGTGGCGACCTCGCGAATGGCGCGAGCCAGCTGGTCTCCCTCGGCGACGCGATCCTTGAGCAAATAGGCGTATCCGTCAGAGCCTTCGGCGAGGAGCGAGATGGCATATTCGGGGTCGTCGTATTGGCTGAGGATCACCACACCCGTGCCCGGGTTCATTTTCCTCACCAGCTTGGCCGCCTCGATCCCTTCCTTTTGGAAATTGGGCGGCATGCGTATATCGGTTACCAGGACCTGAGGCGGGTTCTGGTCCGCCGCCTCGATCAACTCTTCGTAATCGCTGGCCACCCCGATGACGTCGATGTCGTCGCTCATCTGGATGAGCGCTTGGACACCCTCCCTGATCAGGAGGTTGTCATCGGCTAGGAGCACCGAGATCGTCATGTCTTCAAAGCTACGACACACGGTCGCTGGCATCGACCGTGTTGTCCGCCCTTTTCGGTGTGGAAAACCACACTTCCCCGTCAGGTGAGACGTCGCGAGATTTCTGTCACCCAGACATCGCATTTGCTCCGTTGTAAGGCCATGATCACCGCGATTGGTGTCATGGACAACGAACAGACATACAGGGAGTACGCGTCTGAGCTGACCCGCTACGCCACGGGCCTGGTCGGCCCGTTCGACGCAGCGGATGTCGTCAGTGACGCTTGCCTGCGTGCCTTCATGTCCAGGAGGTGGCCTGAGGTCACCAACCGGCGCGCGTATCTGTACAAGACGGTGCTATCGGTGGCGAATGATCATCATCGGAGCACTCTCTCGCGGCGGCTTCGTGAGATGAAGTCTGCCGATCGGGAGGCCACCACGTCGCCGGAGATCGACTTCGATGTCCTGGCCGCGGTGGAGCGTCTTTCCTTACAACAGCGGTCTGCGGTGCTTCTCACCTATTGGGCCGACCTCTCGGTTGATGACGTCGCAGAGACGATGGGAGTGTCGACAGGTTCGGTGAAGCGCCATCTCGCCCGCGCCCGCAAGCGACTAAAGGAGTGGCTGTCATGAGCGATTCCGCGGATAAGAAGCTGAGAGAGCTCGCGGAGCGAGTCGTGGCTATGTCCCCTGAGCCGCCGCCGTACCCAGAGGAGGTCATTTTGACGACACCATCGAGCTCCAATCGCAGACGCAGCCCAGCGCTGGTGTTTGCCGGAGCCGCAGGGCTGGTGCTGATGATTGGATTGGTGGCGGTGTTCATCGGCATGGACCGTGGCACTGATCCGGCCGTGAGCCCCACGACTGTGCCGATCACGGCGCCAACCGGGTCCACCGCACCGGTGCCTTCAACGGGCCCTTCGACGACGGTGCCTCAGGCAACGACCTTTGAGACCATGGTCTTTTTGGTCACCGACCCCGAAAACAGTTTCCTCGGGAACCCTGCGCTGGTGCCGTTCAACACCTCGGTCCTGCTCCCAGGAACAAGCCCCGACCCGGACCTGCTCGGCTTGTCAGCGCTCCAGCTGTTGGGGGCACCGGACCGCACGGTGGAGCCGCCCCCTGGTTTTTACAACGCGGTGCCTCAGGGCGTCGAGTTCTACGGCATCAGCCGCAGGGCGGATGGGGCGATCGTGGTGGACGTGAGCGCCAACTTCGCCGCCGGGGCCGGTGGGCTTCTCGCCGACTTCACCATGCTGAACCAGGTGGTCTACACCGTCACCTGGCCCGACCCGGAGGCAACGGTCGTCTTCGCCGTCGATGGCGAGGTGATCGATGTCTTCGGTAGCGAAGGCCTCGTGATTGGTGATGGTGTGGGCCGGACGGACTTCCTCGACCATCTCAACTCGATCATCATCACCGCGCCGTTCATCCTGGACGGCGATGAGCTGCCGATGGTGGTTGGTCTCGCCAACGTGTTCGAGGCAACCGTGCAGATGAGGATCATCGACGCCGACACCGGGGAGGTGGTCCACCAGGACTTCACCACCGCCACCTGCGGGACCGGGTGTTGGGGTGAGTTCGGCTTCAGCCTCGACATCAACGGCCTCGAGGAGGGACAGCTGGTCCAGGTCTACTGGGGCTCACCAGAGGACGGCTCGGACCAGGACGTGGTCACATACCCGGTGGGCCCATCAGGTGAGCCCTGGGACTTCTTCCCCAACTTCGAGGAGTGACCCGCCCCTCCCATTCGTTTCTGTGCGGATTTACGGGCCAAATCGGCCCGTAAATCCGCACAGAACGGGAGTTGGGTCTCTAAAGCTCGGGTGAGCCGACCGGTTCGAAGACTTCCTCGAGGATGATGGCTCGGGTGGGACAGGCCGCAACGACGTCTCGCAGCGTGTCCTCGTCAACGGTGCTCGGGTCGAGCAGCTCGGGTTTGATGAAGTCACCCTGGCGCCACTGGAACGCGGTCGGCGCCAGGGCGATGCAGGTTCCCGCGCCGATGCACCGCCTCCGGTCGATAACCACTCTCACGCCCATCCGATGCCTGCCTTTATCGCGTACTCGATCGCCTGTGTCTCGGACTCAACGCCCAACTTGGACAACAATCCGCCCACTTCGGCCTCGTGAGCCTCGGCCTTATGTGATCCCGATGCGATCTCCCGGAGTAACGCAAGATCCTCCTCGGTGAGCCCGTCGTCGGGCCCGGCACCCGGTTCGAGGTCCTCGGGTAACTCGAACCCGGCCAGGGCTGCCAACTCCGTGTGGATGTCGACCGAGAACCATTTCGATCGGGTCGCCGGGTCGGTCATGCTCATGCTCAGGTATCCGAGACCCTGGGCGATCTGTTGGGTGAGGTCTGCCCCTTCGGGCTCCTGGTTGCTGATGAGGACCTTGCCGGCTGCCCACAAGACATTGACGAAGTGGAGGACGTGGGTGATCAGGTCGAAGCTCGTGAGGGAAGTCCGTGCATGATCAACCGCTTCCTCCGAGCGGCCCTCTGCGTCGGCCACCACACCGAGCACAGCATGTGCCACGCCCGCCCACGGGGTCTGCCCTGGCAACGTGGAGGTGATGTCGATGGTCGTTTCGGCCGCGATCTTTGCCTGGTCGAGAAGATCCGGGCTCCCGTTGAGAGACCCGATCCTGCAAGTCTCGAAAGCCAAGGCGCAGAAGGCCTCAGCCCGGCCTGCCGGGTTTTTGGTCCCAGCCAGTTCCGCTGCCCTCTCGAAATGCTCACGCACCTTTCCCGGATCACCCTGGGCTGCGGCGCAGACTCCCCGCCACATCTCCATCCGCCTCGCCATCGACGAGCTGGGGACAGACATGGCGGCGGAAGCGGCACGATCGATCCACGCTTGGGAGTTGGTGGTGTCCCCGAGCGAGGCATACGTAAGCGCCATCCCGCCGGCCGCCATGGTCTCCAGCCAGTTGTCGCCAAGAGCGCGGGCTGCCTCGAATGCCTCCTGGCCGCGGATAAGGGCGAGGTCAGGCTGGTGGTTGATCCGAGCGTAGGTCTGGATGCTGTAGAGCATTGCGGCATCCTCTTTGGCCCGCTGGCTGTCGGTCAACTGCCCCTTCTTTGAGTTCTGGAGGGTGCGAATGTGCTCGATTCGCCCTGCCAGCCCGTGCGCGGTGGGGTCGGTCACGTGCGCATAGGCCATCGAGATCAGCGCCGACATTGCGCCCCTCTTATCTCCGACCTCCTCGAAAATCTTGAATGCCTGCTCGGCAAGCTCCTTGGCGCCGGCGAACATCGCCGGGCCCATGGCCAGGATCTCGAATCGCGAAGTGCCGCTTTCTTCCGCCTCCTCGGCGATCTTGCGGACTCTGCCGCCTTCAATCACAGCCAGCTCACGCATTGCCGTGGCTTCGTCCCGGCGTGACCCAATCTCGCGAGCCAGCTCCAAGGCGCGGGTGTATGCCTCGTCGGCGGCGTCTAGGTCGATCTCGCCAAGAGGCCAGTAGGCCTCGCCGATGTCGCTCCGGGTCAGCGCCTGGCCCAGCTCGAGACAGGCGGCGAGCTCGAGGCTCTTGTCACCCATCTCGACGGCGGTGTCCCGCACCACGGAAGCCAGCTCCACCGCCGAGTCATGGTCCTCGGTCGCCCGCGATGCCGACGCTCGTCGCAGCTTGACCTCGATCTCCAGCTCAGGCGAGCCGACCGCTCCTGTCATGGCGCTCATCTCGGCAAGGTTGGCGATACGGGCCGTCCCGCGGTCAAGCATATCGAGGGCGTCGTCTTTGACTCGCAGCATCGAAATTCGGTCGGCGGGCTCCGAAGCGGCGGGCAGGGTGCCTTCGATGATCCGGATGGCCTCCTCGGGAGCAGAAGCCTGGAGCGCTGCCTCGGCGGCTTCGACGGCTGTGGAAACGGCTTTCGTCGAATCGCCGGCTTTCATGGCGTGGTAGGCGAGCATGGAGAGGTTCACAACGCCCTCTCTCGCGGCGAGCAGATCGGAGATCACACCGTGTATGGCCTGTTGACGTCGGCGGGGCAGGTCGGCGAGCAAAGATGCCCGAATCTGGTCGTGGGAGAAGATGTAGTCATACTCCGCATCATCCGGCTCCTCGACAATCAATCCCAGTGCAACTGCCTTGTCTAATTGCTCGGCGAGCTGCCACTCGGGGATCTGGTCTTCGCTCCGGATCCGCGCCAACACAGGGGAGAGGTCGGAGAGTTTGAAGCGTCTCCCCAGCACGCCGGCATCCGCGAGGAGGCTCCGCGCCTCGTCCGGTAGCTGTGCCAGTCGCCGCTCAATAAGCGACTGGACTGAGGATGGAACGGCTGTGCCGCTGAAACGGGTCATGGTCCAGATTCCGTCCATGAGCTGGAGCGCGTCGGCCTCGCGGTAAGCCCGGGCCAGCTCCTCGATAAAGAAGGGGACGCCTTCGGAGCGGGCGTGGAGACTCTGCAGGGTCTGGTCATCGACGGCGGAGCCAAGGAGGTTGGAGAGCAGTTCCGCCGTCTCGCCCACAGTGAAGCGTTGGAGGCGCAAGACCTGGGTCACTCGCATTCGGTCGAGGTCGGCGATCAGTTTGGAGGTCCCAGACGACGACTCGGTGTAGGGACGAATCGTTATCAGCATGAACAACGGAGCCGACGGCAGGGTGCGCACCATGTAACGGATCAGTTGGATACTGTCCTCGTCCGCCCATTGGAGGTCGTCGAGGAGAAGAGCGACCGGGTGTTCCCGTGTCAGGGCCGAGACAGCACCAGTGACCTCGTCAAAGATACGAAGCATCCTCTCCTGGGGTGCGAGGTTTTCCATCCCTGCCGAGCGGCCACCTATGGCGTCACGGGCCCGGTCGAGTGACTCCAGAGCCATCGCCTCCCGTGCTATAGCTGCCACCCTGGGAGATCCGAGCAGTGAGCGGAACAGAAGAAAAGGTCCCCTCAGCTCCTCGTCGGCTGCCACCTCGAGGGCCACATAGGCGCCGTCTTCGGGGCTGGATGCCAGGTAGGCGGTCTCCTCCAGCATCCGCGTCTTTCCGATCCCGGCCTCTCCTTCGAGGACCAGCGCACGCAGACCCGATCTGGCGCCCTGGAGGTGGTCGTGTATGGCCGCAAGCTCGCGCTTCCTGCCCACAATCGGTCCAGCAGCTCTCGGGGCAGTGGGATCGAAAGCCTGGGCCGAAGCCTCGCGCACCTCTCGCTCTGCTTTGCGGAGCTGCTTGTCATCATCCCGCCACAGCACCTCATAGAGCCGCCAGCGGTCGGGGAACCCCTTGAGCCAAAAGAGCCCTCGGTCGACGATGCGGGTGGTCCCGAGAGAGCCAGCGAGGTCGGACACTATTTGAGAGATCAGGATCTGGTCACCTTGCGCTTTGGCTGCTACTCGCGACGCGGCATGAACCGCGGTCCCGAGGGTCTCGCCGTCGGCGAAGGTGACGTCGCCGCTGTTCATCCCGATGCGCACCGAGATCTCACGTCCCGAGTTCTGCTTGTTGCGTTCGGATATGGCGCGTTGGATCGACACTGCTGTTTCGATGGCGCGATTGGCGGATGTGAACAACGCCATGAACCCGTCGCCCAGGCCCTTGATGTCGGTACCGCCGCCTGCCTCAAGTTGGGAGCGAACAAGCTGATCGTGCTCGTTGAACAGCTTGTTCGCCTCGCTGTCGCCGAGGCGAATTCTGAGGTCGGTCGAGCCCTCGAGGTCCGTGAAGACGATCGTCTGGGTTCCCTGCGCCGCGGAGTCAGACGGGCTCAGGGGGCGCTCCAATCCATGCGGCGGAGGATACAGGCCCCACTGGCTCACCCTTCTCTGAAGGTCGCCGCTGCGGGTCCGCCCAGATCTTCACAGAGCGGGACGAGAGGAAATGGAGATAGATCCACCCTTGACGGTGGGCTCCGTCCGCGTAGGTTCTGTCTGCGTAGAGTCGTTGCGAAGCGAGGCGCGCGCGATGGGTTACGACGAGAACTTCCTGGGCGGTGATCCGGTACCTTTGCCGACGCTCTCGCCGAGGCTGATCCCATCCGCCTGGAATGGCGGTGCCCCCATCGAACACACCAGGTTCTCGATCATCTTCAACAGTGAACGAGGGCTGGCGATCTGCACAGCCCATACCATCGACGGCGAGACGCTCATGCCCGAGGCTCATATCGAGCGTGACGACCGCTTTCGATTCGACCCGGAGGTTGACCGGGATCTCCAGATCGACAACGACCGGGGTTACAGGTCCAACCCGTGGGACCGTGGCCATCTGGTGAGGCGCCGGTCGGTCCACTGGGGCGACGAATCGGAGGCCAGGCAAGCGGACTCAGAGTCGTATTTCTGGACGAATATCGCGCCCCAACACGAACGCCTCCACGATACGGCGTGGGGGCCTATCGAGGATTGGATGCTTGCCAGGGCGGAATCGGATCGCCTGCGGGCGGCAGTCTTCACAGGACCGGTCATGACGCCGGATGACCCGGTTCACCAGAACGGGCCAGATGAGAATCCCATCCAGATCCCCGCAGGGTTCTGGAAGGTGATCGTCGTACCTCACCGCGGGGTGCGCACCCTTGCCGCCTTCCTGGTTTGGCAGAGAGACCATGACTCAGTTCGGCCGGTCACCTTCGCTCCGTTCTTGGAGCAGGTACGCCTCACGACCATTGAATTTCTCACCGGCTTGTCGTTCACCGAGCTGCGCCAACTCGATCCTCAACGGTTTGGGGAGAGGACCAGGGCATTCGGGCCCCCAGGTACCCCCCGCAGCGGCTCACTGAATGCAGTCACTGGCCCGTCCGACATCGCGCTTTAGCGATGGGATGGTCCTCGCCATGGCTGTCGATGGAGAGAGGAGTCGCACGTGCTGCATGCGACAATCACAGTTGACGCGTCAACATCGCTCCGAGACCTGATCTCGAGGATCGGCGGTGAGTCTGATGCACTGCTCGTGACTATCCGCCGCGTCGAGTCGGGGGATATCTACTGGTATGTCTTCCCGGTTGGACAACTCCGCGGTATCGCATCCGATGCGGCCAGCGGCGTTCTCGACGCCAGCTTGACTGAAGCGCTCGGCCTCCAAGAGTCGCAAGCGGTTGAGGCTTTCCCCAGTTCCTCGGCGCGAGACCTCTCCAACGAGCAGGGAGTTCTCGTTCGCGGTAGCCAGGTGGTAGGCGTCCTCAGGCCCACACCGGTTGCTATGAGTGCGCCCCGGGCACCAAGCCCGCCGCCACCGCGCACCTTGGATCCAGGCGGACTGGTGTCTGCCAACGGGCCTGACAACGGGCCTGACAACGGGGAGGACGCCGAGGCCGATGAGAGGCGAAGCTTCACTGCATATCCCGCTCTCGGCGCACCAGAATCGGTGGCTTCACGCGAGGCATTCGAGCTCTTCATCGGGTTGTCCTCGGATCCGGTTCCCGGTGTGAGCGGTGGGCCGATTGTCGCGGTTGTTCCCGAGGCCTTTCGCTTCGACATCCAAGTGGTGGCCGACGGGTTCGAGTTGGCCAACGGTGGCAGAGCTGTGCTCGAAGTCGTTCGAGATCGTTTCGAGGAATCGTCCACATCCATCACCGTCATCGCTCCGGACGTGAGTGGGGACAAAGGGTTTTTCGGGTTGCTCGAGGTGTTCTTCTATTTCGAGGGGAACATCTGTGGTCGAGCAGTCAAAGCGATTGCGGTGGGTAGCGAGGGCGCCGTCGCTCCGATGGCCGACGCCACGGGGGCTTCGCCCATCAAGGTTCCGACGGTCCCTGCTCCTGATTTGACCGTCACCGTCTCGCGAGGACGGGAGGACACCCGTCTGGTGTGGTCGTTCGCCACCGGGGGCCACTTGACAGTCGGGGCCCCGACGCCAGTCGCGGTGGAGTTCGACAATGACGACGCCAGGACCTTCGCACTCGACCGCGTGCGGAAGCTTGCCCACTGGGACAAGAGCTCACTTTCAGCTGCTCACTTCCAGGGTGTTGCCGAGGAGATATCGCGGGCGATGCCCGTTGAGTTCTGGACGGCCCTCGACGCTGTTTGGGAGGAGAGGGCGGAACAGCCCTCAGTGCTCATCGTTTCCGAGGATCCCTACGTCCCGTGGGAGCTGGCGCTCACCTCGAGCGACTACGTGCGCACCAGCAGGCTCGACCCCAGCAGGCCGCCCTTCTTGGGGGCGCAGGTCCGTGTTGGTAGATGGATCCCTCCAGTGCCCACTCCATTTGGGGGAGAAATACCAGTTCTGCCTCCAGTCATGTCCATCGACGTGGACGAGATGGTCCTGTTCGTTGGCGACTACGCCGCGAACCAAAGGATCAGGCCGTTGCCCATGGCGCTGGAGGAGGGCGAAGAACTGGCGAGGAGATATCTGGCTCTCAAGCTCTCCGCGGACAGCGATGATGTCACCGACCTAATCGACGACACTGTCCGGCGAGACGGCAAGAAAGTGAAGGTCGATGCCGTCCACTTCGCCTGCCACGGCGAAATGGGCAACAACCCCGAATACAACGGGATCGTCCTTTCCGACCGTGACCTCCGTCTGAGTGCCGACATGATCGCGGGAAGCAAGATCGGCGAAACCTCACAACCGTTCGTCTTTCTCAATGCCTGTCAATTGGGCCTCGAGACAGAGGACCTCGATGGAAGCTATGGGGGTATGGCCGGTGCCTTTCTCGACCAAGGCGCCAGCGGGTTCGTGGCTCCTCTTTGGAATGTCGATGACGACGTCGCCAGAGATTTCGCCCTTGATTTCTACGAAGGCGTATTCGGCGCGGGGTTGCCCGTTTCCGAGATGCTCGGTCGGCTCCGCTCGCGTTTCAGCATGACATCGTCCAGTCCTCGAGCTTCATATCTCGCCTATGTCTATTTCGGGCACCCGGAGTTGGTGATTCACAAGAAAGGAGCCCGCGATGGCGAATCTTGACCCACAGGGAACCCCGGTTGAGTTGGGGAAGGGCTATGTCCTGGCGGCCCCGGGGCTCGAGGGGACCGCACGGCTCCTGGGTGGCGAGCCCGCCGGGACGAGGGACGTTGGCGAGCAGGAAGTCTCCGAGACCTTCGAGAGCGCTCTGACAAACTCCGACATGAGGGAGATGGACGCGATCGTGGTCGAGGCAGCCCACCGTGGTGTGAGTGGCGACAGACAGGTGAGGACGACGGGCGGGGAGGACGGCATGGTCCTCGAAGTGCCAGATCTCGGCCCCGCGGTCGGCCAGGTGGTGTTGGCAGTCGATGAGGCGGGCGCTCTCAGCTGGCACCATCCAGAAGCCACCTCTGATATCACCGAGACGTCGACCATGCGTGGCGCTGGTGACAGGAAGCGATTTGTCATCAGGTCGACATCGCCTCCCCGAGATCGGGAGATGAGCTCGAGGTCGCTGATCTCGAGTCTCGGAAAGAAAGTCCTGAAAGTTCTGACCTACCCCATCGCAGGCACTCCGCTTCAGGTCGCGGCGAGGTTCTTCGCCCGGAAGTGGGAGGAGAAGAAGAGGCCATATGCCGTGAGATGGTTCGCTCCTGGTAATTACAGGGAGTCTCCGGGTGAGCCGATCTCGGGGGAGGGGTGGAAGCGACTCTCAGAAGGCAGGGCCCTTCTCTTCGTGCATGGCACCTTCAGTCGGAGCTTCTCAGGGTTCTGGGGGCTGCCGAACGAGACGATGCAACGGTTCGACGATCTCTACTCCGGGCGGGTCTTCGCGTTCGATCACTTCACGCTGTCGCACGACCCGGAGCGCAATGTCGTCGAGTTCTTGGATCAGATTCCGTCGGGCGTTCGTCTCAACCTCGACATCATCTCGCATAGTCGCGGCGGATTGGTGGCTAGGGCCCTGGCGGGAGAGACTTCTAGTGGTCCGATCCCGGGAGTCGAAGTGGAAAGAGCGGTCTTCGTCGCCACTCCCAACCATGGGACGGCGTTGGCGGATGCCGATCACCTGATGGCGTTCATCGATCGCCACACCTCGATCCTCAACCTGATCCCGCCCGGGCCTCATTCGGTGGTCCTCGACGTACTCGAGGGGATCATCACTGCTGTCAAGATGATCGGCAGAGCCGCCCTTGGTGGTCTCCCCGGGCTCCTTTCCATGGATCCCGATGGCCCCTTCCTGCAGAGGATGAACAACGATTCGTCAACTTCGGCGGAGTACTACGCCGTCGCCGCGGATTTCGAGCCCAAAGGCGGTCTGGGTTCCATCGTCTCTGACGGCGTAGTCGATCGAGTCTTCGGGGATGCTGGAAATGATCTCGTGGTGCCGACGCTCGGGGTGTTCTCAGGCAGTCATGGCGCAGGGTTCCCCATCCCGACCCAGCGACTTCTCGAGTTCTCAGCGAGTGATGCCGTGAACCACTCCGGCTTCTTCTCTGATCCCAGGACCTCAGAAGCCCTATTGGGATGGCTCTCTTGAACGAAAGGATCGACGGTGAATAAGAAGGCTTTCTTGTGCGGTGTGAACCGTTATGTGATTCCGGGCTCCGACCTTCGAGGGTGTGTCAACGACGTCCAACAGATGCGGCAAGTCCTAGTTGAGCTGTTCGAGTTCGCCGAGGAGGACATCTCGGTCGTGACCGACCTCGACGCGACCAAGAGCAACATCGAGAGTGGTTTGACCGACCTCGTGACGGGCGCTACTCCCGGTGACGTCCTCTACTTCCACTTCTCCGGCCACGGATCCAATGTCCCCGACGATGACGGTGACGAGGCGGACGAACGAGACGAGATCTTCTGTCCGACCGACCTCAACTGGCAGGATCCACTGCGGGACGACTGGGTCCGGACTCTGCTCGACCCATTGCCCGCGGGCGTGAACCTCACGTTCGTGTCGGACTGCTGTCACTCGGGCTCGATAACGAGAGCTTTGGCAGCGCCCGACGCGACGGTCAGGGAGAGGTATCTGCCCTGTCCAAGGGACATTTGGGCTGTCGAGTCCAATGCCGAATTGACAGGCAGCGTGCGCGGTGAGCGACGGGCTAGAGAGTCCGCCGCCGGGCCCACCGACGTCAAGGATGTCGATTTGACCGAAGTGCTCCTGACGGGATGCCGTGCCGACCAGACGTCTGCGGACGCCTACATCGAGGGTGACTACTTCGGAGCTCTGACCCACTCTCTCCTCGCGTCGCTCCGCGATACGGGTGGAGACATCACCTACGGAGCCCTGCACGCCCAGGTGCTCGAGCGCCTGGCCGACCGCGGATTCTCACAAACGCCACAGCTCGAGGGCCGGGCCGATCGTTTCGATGCCGGTTTTCTCACACCATTCGCATGAAAGGACATGCCGCTCATGGACGCTGACGTCCTCATCCAGGCCGGTCACCAAGGGAAAGTCCGCAACAAGGGGAGCGGGACCGCTCCTTCACACGGCGCGTCGGGCACATCAACTCCTGAGCACCAGATGACGCCGGTCGTTGCCGACGCTGCCGAGTCGATACTCACCAATCATGGGGTGGATGTGGTGAGGGTTCCGGCCCTGTTCCCCCGAAAGTTCGAAGTTCAGCTGGGACTTGCACTTCACTTCGATGGGTCGGGTCGGCCCTGTTCCTCAGGAGCATCGGTGGGGTATCCCCCCGGAGTGCCTCTCGGCTCCAACAAGCCGACCGCCGATCTGTGGAAGAGCATGTGGAGTCAGTGGTGGCCGTTCCAATGGATGAAGGACAACTTCACCCGAAACCTCTCCGGTTACTACGGGTACGGCTGGATGAGCACGGGTATCGCCGAGATGCTCATCGAATTCGGCGAGATCAGCTGCCCAGAACAAGACTCATGGCTCCAGCCCCGGCTCGAGTGGATCGGTTCGGTGGTCGCTCACTTCGTAGGCGAAGTTCTGGGAGCCGACGTCCCGGCCCCGCTGCCCTTTGGCGACGAAGAAAGCCGCCCGGAGGCCTTAGCTCAGACCGATCCCTGGGACGACGACATTGCCGACCTCAGATTGGAGCTTGCCGACTTGAGGGCTCAGGTGGCTTCCATGTCAGGGGGATCACGAGCCCTGACGCGTGACGGTGCAGCATCGGATGCGACCGAATATGGCGATCTGGATCACGAGGAGTGGTGAGAACATGGTGAGCACCGGGTTCGACTCGTCGCTTCACGGTTTCGCCTTCGTCAACCGGTTCAGTGGTGGCGCTGTCTTGGACGAGATGGCCGCTCAGGATCGTCTGGACGAAGTTGCTGGATTCGATCTTCCTGGAGTCGTGGGTGACCTGTTGCGCCTGGCGCGGAGCGCCCCGTTCTGGGGGCCGTTCGGGCTTTGCGGCGGGATGGCCTTCGCCAGTCTCGACAACTTTCACACCGGTACGCCTCCTCCAACCGACACAGCGCCACCCGCGCCGGGAACAGGACTGTTCGCGAAGCTCGTGGCCAGGCAAGTCGACTCGCTCGACGGGCAGAGAGTGATGCTGAAATGTCTCGAATGGCAGGTACTGCCGGACCGACCGCCATGGTGGTGGCCGTGGCTCAGAACCGCTGGATCTGATACGACGAGGGTGGAGTGGCCCAGGCTCCGGGCGTCCCTCGATGCAGGCCGCCCCGAGGCGCTTTGTCTGCTTCGGGCGAGGGGTCTGGTTAGTCCGGGTAACAACCACCAGGTGGTCGCGTCCGGATACGAGATGAACGGCCCCGACGATGTCGTGATCCAGATTTATGACCCGAATCATCCGGGTGAGACACCGGAGATCCGAATGCGTCTCGGGCCACGTTGGGAAGCGCTCCAGATCAGTCAGTCGACTGGCGAAAGCCTCCGGGGTTTCTTCGTCCAGAACTGGAGCCCGAAGGCTTAGGACAATCAGCCGACGCAAGTTGTGTAGATCTTGACCAGGAGTCGCGGCCAGGAGTCGCTAACGATTTCGAGCCAGGCAGTGGCGCAGATGTTTCCCCACTTCACCTCGACTGTGCATGTCGAGTCGGGCAGCAGGTCCCGCGTAGATCCCCCGGCGGGAGCGCATGTCGAATCGCCCAGTGCAAAACCATCCGCCGGCGAATCGGACGACAGCCGGAGCGTCACGTCCCTGATTTCGATCGGGACGATGGAGGTGTTCCGTACCGTGAATATGCCGTCATCACCCATGAAGATCGAGCCAGGCTCTTCAACGTCGACATCTTCGTTGTTGACTGTCAGGTCGAGGTCCGCCGTCGGCGTGTGGAGCTCGCCTTCCAGTCGAACCGCGGCACGCAGGTCTCCGTCCGGGCCGAGGGCTACGGCTGTGCCTTTGAGCGGCGTCGGTTCCGGTTGCTCGGAGTTGGCGAGTATGTCGGAATAGGTGAGCGGCTCGAGTTCGAGGATAGGACCGAAGATGCCTGGGTCGAGGAGCTGGAGAGAATCAAAGATGAACGGTGTGGAGACTCGGCTCACTAGCTGCCCGCTGAGTGCCACCGTAAGTGGGCAGCGCTCCAGGCCAGGTAATTCGTCGGGACAACGCGTGGTGTCCATCGCGAATGACAGTGCCGGGGTTGAGTTGAAGGAGATGATTGCGTCGATGATCGACTGGTTGTACAGGTAGATCTCGACCGGCTCACCGGGTCGACCTAACTTGGTGGGGGGAAGTATGACGAGATCGGTACGGAGCTCTCTGGGTCCCTCGAAGTACAACTCGGCGGTACCGGCGGCTCCCGTCAGGCCAACGCTCAACCCGCCGTTGCCATAGGGGATGTCCAGTCTTCCTTCAAACGCGCCGTCGGACTCTGGCGCAAACCTGATCGATAGCTCACAGGCATCACCAGGCAAAAGCGTCTCCCCGCATGAGCTTCCGGTCAACTCGAAGGCTTCTCCGAGAAGGAGGGGAGCCAACGGGAGCTCGACTGCGCCTTCGTTACGAACTCGGATCGACGTTTCCTCAGAATCCCCGACCTCGATGATCGGGAAGTCCGTCTGGATCGGTTCGGCGGTGAGGTGAAGGATGGCTATCTCGTAAACCACGACCAGGCCACCATCGCCAACAGCGAGTGCAACCGAATCGACGGCGCGGAACCCTTCCGCGGGTAGGTAAATCAGGGCTCCGTCCTGAGTGATCAGCCCCCCGCCGGTTGGTTCCTCAACCACAGTGACCTCCTGTTGCTGCGGGTTTAGAGGAAGGGCGAGCGGGGTGGCGGCCGCCGTCGCCAGTTGCTCCGTCACCACCTGAAATGGGAGTCTTATCTGCAGCAAGGCGTCGCCCGATTCTCCGAAGTCGGCGTCGATGATCTGGTACTCGAGCACGAGGACTTCACGGCACTCCGGGCTGACCTGAACGACAATCGTCGGCCCCACGTCGGTGATTTCTCCACAGCTGGGACCGGAAACGACCTGAACGGCGAAGGCGTCCCCCGTGATGAAGTCGTTTGCCACCACGTTGACGGCAACTTGGTCCCGAGTCGAGGATTCGACGATGTCGTCGAGTGCCACGGGCGGTCCTGGAATCTGGCAGGAGCCGGCGAGCACCGCCGTGGCGATCATTGTTATGAGTCTGGCCCGTCTCATCGCGATCCCCCTCCGAGGCTGAGATCGCTCAGCGCGTACATCGAATAGGCGAGCCCTGCCGGGGAGTTGTGATCGAGGAGCGCCTGACGACGCGTCTCCACCAGGGCCGGCCCTATCCGATCGCCGGTGAACACCTTTTCGAGGAACATGGCGATAACTCCGGCCGCGACAGCATCCCTCACCGTCGACTCCGAGGCGACCACACCTGCCGCATCGGCCCTTCGGAACGAGCCGATCAGGCTGGCAGGCGCTTCGAGACTGCTCGCTGCTCCAGTGGAGCACCCGGCGAGAATGACGAGGGGATTGGACGGCCACGCCAACCTCAGCCCATCGATGCTCGTCTCGCTAAGGCGCTCGCCTCCGATCACCAATTCTGGAGACCCGGTTTGAGTCTCGATGGTGTGATGGGTGAAGAAGTGGGCAAGGTCGAACTGGTCCTTGTTGACGTGCCACGAGTCCCGGAGCTGGGCCAGCGACTCGATTCGCGTC